>NZ_JBIWNX010000017.1:55918-122254 GCF_044767415.1 Nocardioides sp. NPDC101246 | reverse complement strand
GCCGGCCGCTTCGCGGTCCTGGACTCCGGACCAGATCGAGAAAAGATTTGGCTGGCTATCGGGGCGGCGGCCCGGGTGTGGCGCAGCGGAAACGTCTTGCGGCAGGTGGGGCTTGTGGGGGTGGAGGGGTGGCCCTTCGGGCCACTTACCATCCACAGAAGCGACCCCGTTCGCTCACCGCGAAAACAGCATCTGACCTGCACCTATAGGTGGTTAGGTATCCTTCCGACGGCGTAGAATCAGACCCATCACAACACACCCCTGAGGGGAGGGGATCACGATGAGTCTGGACCGCGATGTCGACCACTGGGGCAGCCACCCTGGTGATGCGATCGACGCCGCTCTCGCTGCCATCGAATCTTCCCTTCAAGACCTGCTGGTGAGTGATCCCACGTATTGGCGGACCTCGACAAAGAAGGACCTGCTGGCACGGTTGGAGACCATCCAGACCCAACAGGCCGCCCTGCGGTTGCGGGTGCTGGCCTCGTCCGGTGACATCGCCGAAGAGACCGGAGACAAGGACGCCTCCGCCTGGATGCGCGCCGAACTCTTGGTCGACAAAGCCGTGGCCCGGGCGCAGATCAAGCTCGCCACCCAGGTCACCCAGTACGAGCTCGTTGCTGATGGCCTTGCTGCCGGTGTGGTGTCCCAAGACAAGGCCCGAGTGATCACCAAAGCGCTCGACAAGATCGAGGCCGACCCCGTCGCCAGCGCCGAGGACCTGGTCTTGGCCGAGAAACTGCTCGTGGACTACGCCACTAGGCTGACCGCCAACGAGCTGGCGATCGTCGGACGGAAGATCCTGGCCGAGATCGACCCGGCCCGGTTCGAAGACGCCGAAGCCCAAGCACTGCTCGCCGAAGAAGAACGCGCCCAGCAGAAGACCGCACTGCGGGTGTGGGACAACCACGACGGCACCGTCGGGTTCGACGGCGTGCTGCCGGTCTCGATCGGGATGCGGTTCAAGCGGCTCGTTGAGGCCTACGCCCAACCCCGCAAACAACAACTCGTCGAGAAGGGTGCCTCGTTGCCGCCGTGGGAGCGGTTGATGGGGCAGGGGTTCTCCCGCCTGTTGGAGACCCTCGACCCGGCCAGCCTGCCCCGCCACGGTGGCGATGCGACCACCATGAACGTGGTGATCTCGCTCGAGGAGCTCCGCAAGGATCTCGGCATCGCGACCCTGGGCTACGACGAGACCAGCGGGACCACGATCACTGCTGCAGAGGCCCGGCGGATGGCGTGCAACGCGACCATCATCCCGTGGGTGCTGGGCGGTGACGGTGAGGTCCTCGACGCCGGCCGAGCCAGCAGGTTCTTCCAGCCGATCCAACGCAAAGCACTCCGGCTGCAGGCCAAGTGCTGCCAAGCCGAAGGGTGTGACATGCCACCCGAATGGTGCGACGCCCACCACCTCGATCCGTGGGCCGCGGGCGGCAAGACCAACCTCAAGGACGGCGCCCTGCTCTGCTCCCACCATCACCGGCTGGCCCACGCCCCGGCGTACGTCCACGAACACCTACCGGACGGCACCATCCGGTTCACCCGTCGCCCCTAGACCGGCCAGATTCACGACCTCCAGAGCGCCCGCGAGACGGAGGGTCGGGGCGAGCGCACCCGGGCTGGCTGGAGACTTGGCCCTCATCGAGCAAGTGCTTGCCCGCATTCAGCACGACCTTGAAGAAGGACTCGGAAGATGACCGCTGCCGACGTCGCGTGCCGGCGTCGGAACAAGCCGGCGTCGTACGACGAGGGCGATGAGATGGTCGAGGCACCGACAAGACCGCGTCTTCCCTAGCCGGCAACGAAGGCAGGGAGGACAACATCCGACAGCACCGATCGGCGGCGGCCAGAGGGCCCGCGATCGCGTTCAGGCAGTGACCAACGCCGCAGCACGACACATTGTGGAGATGCCTACAGTGCATTGTTCACCAAGGCGATAGCGCAACGCGCGGAACACAGCTTGTCCAGGCATCTCAGACGCTCGGGTGTCGATCCTGACGAAGATCAACAAGCGGTCCCATCAGGTGCTCGGAGACGAGGTGTTGCCGCGAAGGTTACGGCCGATTTCGCAGGGCATCGGGGCCGTTGCGTACGCCTATGCACCCGCGTTCCGACGTGGCTAGACTCCCCGCTTCGTCACGGCGAGTCACAGCAACCGGGGGGCTGCAGAGGCTGACTTCTACTCGTCGTGCCCTGTCATCGACAGTTATCAACACCATTGGAGAAGTCACTTGCGCTCCCCACTCTCGGTCCGCGGAGCCGCCCTTGTTGCGGCGACCGCGATGATCGGTCTTTCCGTGACCGCGGCCCCGGCGACTGCGGCGGCGGAGAAGCCGCAGGCCAAGGCCTCGTCGGTCGCACTGACCGTCAACGTCTCTGACAAGGTCAAGGTCGACACCGGTCGCTACACCGCCACCTACAACGGCAAGAAGACCGTCAACTCGGGCACCAACAAGCCCGCCCTGCCGCTCCTCGCGGGCGACCAGCAGCTGCTCTCGGTCGGCGTCTTCGCCCAGGACGCGGCTGCCGCCCTCCAGAACGACAACGTCTACTCCGGCGCCTGCTCGGCCCTGGCCGGCAAGGGTGCGACCCTGGTCGCCATCGGCGACGGCTCCAGCTGCGTGAAGCCGGGCGAGGCCGTCACCGTGAACCTCGCCGAGCTCAATCTCCAGAAGCTGGGCGCCACCACCGACTACCTGCTCAAGGACGAGAGCAAGTCCGTCCACGTGAAGCTCGGCCCGGTCAACGACCTGGTCCAGACGATCGTCTCCGGCGTGCTCTCCAAGGTCGGCGGTCTCTCGGTCGGTGTCGACCTCGACGCCGCGGAGAGCACCTGCATGGCGCAGGGCTCGGACTTCAAGGGCAAGACCCAGCTCAAGAACGCCGCCGTCACGGTCAACGTCCCCGGCAAGGGCGACATCAAGGTCGCCGACCTGCCGACCAACCCCAAGAAGAACACGACGGTCGTCCCCGACCTCTCCCCGGTGACCGACGCCGTCCTCGGCCGCGTCGACACGCTGCTCCAGTCGGGCCTGAAGAGCAAGATCGCGCCGGGCGTCCTGGACGTCTCGATCCGCGTCGACCTGATCGAGCACATCAAGGAGCAGCTCGCCGTCCTGCTCAAGGGCATCGAGACCGACCTGGTCAAGCTCACCATGAACAAGCAGACTCTGAACAAGCAGGCCGGGACCGCCAAGTCGCTCGAGGTGTCCGCCCTGGACATCAAGGTCCTCGACGCCGTGAAGAAGATCGGCGCCCCGACCGCGGCCAATGTCGCCATCGGCACCAGCACCTGCGGCACCAACGGTCTCACCTCCTCCGAGGAGAAGGCCGCGGCCAGCGGTGACAAGAAGAACGTCGACGTCGTCGTCTCCGGCGACAAGTCCGACCCGGACACGAGCGTCCAGGTCAAGCCCGACAACGCCCCGGCCAACGCCGAGCTCAACCTGCTCTCGTCCCCGGCCGCCAAGGGCGGGTTCGCTGCCGGCGCGCTCGTGCTGCTCGTCGCCGCTGCTGCCGCCACCCGGTGGTTCCTGCTGCGCCGCGCGCACGCCTGATCCGCTGTAGCACCCGCAACACCCGTACCCCGGGCCAAGGCTTCGCGCCTTGGCCCGGGGTTCGTTTGCCTCTGGTCCTGGGCGGCGCGCCTGCGTGCCACCCGACGCGAGATCCGGGAAAGTTGGGCCGCCCCCGATGCTCCCCAGAGCTCTTCCCCAACTCTCTGGAGTCCCCCATGCTGCGCCCCTTGGCGACCCTGTTCGCCGCTGCCCTCCTCTGCTCCGGCTGCGCCGAGATCTCCCAGCCCGACACCGCCGTCCAGGCCGGATACGGCGCCGACAGCGGCGAAGAGGTCAGCCTTCCGCTGACCGAGGCCATCGCGAAGCTCCCCGTCGCCAAGGAGGTCGCCTCCGGCTACGACCGGGAGAAGTTCAACCACTGGGTCGACGCTGACGGCGACTGCCAGGACGCCCGCACCGAAGTGCTCCTCGAGGAGTCGAGGAAGAAGGCGCGCGGCAGGTGCGACGTGACCAGCGGCGCATGGCTCTCCACGTACGACGGGGTCACCCTCAAGCGCCCCGGCGGCCTCGACATCGACCACATGGTCCCGCTCAAGGAGAGCTGGGAGTCCGGCGCCGACGCGTGGACCGACGAGCAGCGGGAGGCGTACGCCAACGACCTCGGCGACCCGCGCGCGCTCATCGCCGTGACCGCCGCGACCAACCGCAGCAAGGCCGACCAGGACCCGGCCGACTGGATGCCCGACGCCACGAGCTACCACTGCACGTACGTCGCCGACTGGGTCGCGGTGAAGATCCGCTGGAGCCTCTTCGCCGACCGTGCGGAGAAGGCCGCGCTCGAGGACATCGCGGCAGGCTGCGACAACCCCGAGATCACCGTGCGGCTGGCCGGGCCGGCCCCGGGCGACTCGGATCAGGGCGACTCGGACCCGAGCGACGCCCCGGAGGGCGGCTCGGGTGACGACCCCCGCTTCGACACCTGCGCCAAGGCGACCGCGAAGGGCTACGGGCCCTACCGGAAGGGCCGCGACGCCGAGTACGAGTGGTACCGCGACGGCGACAAGGACGGCACCGTCTGCGACAGCTGATCCGACACCCGGATTCCGCAGGTCAGAAGCGATACCCCAGCCCGTAACGTACGAGGCTCCTCCTCCGTTGAGTGTGACGAACGTCAAAGGGAGGGAAGTTCACGTGCGCACAACACTCATCGCGCGGGGAGCCGCGGTGGCGGCCGCGGCCGCCATGGTTGCCTTGTCAGCCGCACCTGCGAGCGCCGCCACGGTCTCGCAGGCGTCCGCCACCGCGCTCAGCCTCGAGCTCGCCGGCACCGGCGCGACCGACTCAGGCACCTATGCCGTCACCAACGACGGCACCACCGAGTCCGCCGAAGGCACCAACGAGCCGCTCATCACCGCGCTCGGAGGCCAGGACGCGATCCACATCGGCACGCTGGCCCAGGACGCGGTCGCCACCAAGGACGCCACCTCGGCAGCCTGCTCCGGCATCGCCGGCGACGGCGCGACCCTGGTCGCGGCCGGATCCGGTGACTGCCTCAGCGGCGGCGACAACATCTCGCTGGACGCCGCCAGCCTCGACTTCAGCGACCTGGAGGTGATCCGGTCCGACCTGTTCCAGGGAGCCGACAGTCAGCTCCAGGAGCTCGGCAAGCCGGTGCAGGACCAGATCACCAGCGCGCTCGCACAGCTTCTGGCTCCTCTGGTGGACGGGTTGGACGGCGCCGGCCTCTACGTGGACCTCGGCGCCGTGCAGAGCAGCTGCACCGCCGACGACGACACCGCGACCGGGGACAGCACGATCGCCAGCTCGTCCGCCTACGTCGTCATGCCGGGTGGCGACCGGGTGACCCTCGTCGACCTGCCGGTCGAGCCGGCGGTGAACCAGAAGGTCGTCACCGACCTCTCGGGCGTGGTCGACGCGGTCATGGCCGGTCTTCGCACCCAGCTCACCAAGGGCCTCGACGGCGCGCTCGCCGACCTCACCCAGGTCACCGACGCGATCCAGGAGCAGGTGCTCAACACGCTGCTCACCTCGCTCGAGGAGCAGCTCGCGCCGCTCGAGGACAACGTCCTCGACATCACCCTCAACGCCCAGAACCGCTCGTCGGGCGCGATCACGGTGACCGCGCTGGACGCGAAGGTCCTCCCGGCGGCCGAGGCGTTCGTCGGCGGCAGCCTGGCGCACCTCACCATCGGCACCAGCAGCTGTGGCCCGAACAGCCCGGTCACGAAGACGGTCGTCAACAACCCGCCCAAGGCAGACAACCCGCCGGCCTCGGTCCCGACCGTCGTGACCGCCGGCATGGAGAGCTACGACGACGGCAGCGCCGGACGCATCGCGCTCGTCACCCTGCTGCTCCTCGCGGCTGCGGGCGCCGGTGTGGCGACGTACGTCCGCATGCTGCGGCGTGGCTGACACCTCTGTTGACTCGCCGCCGCGGCTCGCCGCGGCGGCGAGCGGCCTCTGGACCGCGCTGGTCGTGCTCGCCGTCGCGATGGTGCTGGCCGGGCTGTTGTGGCCCAGTGGCAGCGCCGCGGTGGAGGTGCCGCCCGGTGCCCCGCAGCGCCTCGAGCTGCCCGGGCTGAACACGAAGGCGAAGGTCGTCCCGATCCGGCTCAAGGGCGAGGTCCTCGACCCGCCGCGGAACCCACGCGAGATCGGCTGGTGGGTCGGCAGCGCCAAGCCGGGCTCGGCGCAGGGGCAGACCGTGGTCACCGGCCACACCGTGCACACCGGTGGCGGCAGCCTCAACAAGCTCGACCACATCGAGGAGGGGCAGGAGGTCGACATCGTCACCAAGGACGGGACCTTCCAGCACCAGGTCGACTCCGTCGAGGTGCTCAGCCGCAAGGAGCTGGCCGAGCAGGCCCAGCGCATCTTCGGGCAGGATCACGGCGACGGCCGCCTGGTGATCATCACCTGCACCGACTGGAACGGCTCGGGCTACGACAGCAACATCGTCGTGCTCGCACACAGATTCAACGAACTGCCAAAGACATAATGCCGAGTCGGCGCAGCCGACCCCTCTCGCTCGCTTCGCTTCGCGAGACACGGGGTCAGATCCGCCGACTCGGCAGGGTTACAGGTACAGGCCGGTCGACTCGTCCGCGATCCGCTCAGCCGCAACAGCATGCACGTCACGCTCACGCATGAGGATGTAGACCTCTCCGGCGACCTCGACCTCCGGCTTGTCGTCGGCGTCGAAGAGGACCCGGTCACCGATCTCGACGGCGCGCGCGTGCGGACCGACCGCGACCACCCGTGACCAGGTGAGCCGCCGGGCCGCGCCCATGGCGGCCGTCGCCGGGATGACGATGCCACCCGAGGAGCGACGCTCACCGGCGTCGGACCCGACCTCGACCAGCACCCGGTCGTGGAGCATCTTGATGGGGGTCTTGTCGGTCACGTCCGTCGTTGCCTTGCCGGTGGGGAGTGGTCAGTTGGCCTTGGAGATCTTACGCAACGTGGCCATGAGCACGACGGTGCCCACCACCCCACCGACGGTCTTGGCGATGTTGCCCATCCTCGGCTCGCCGGAGACCGGGTCGACGTAGACCGCCTTGAAGGCCGCCACCTGGCGCTGGACGATCGTCTTGGGGCTGCCCCGGTAGATCAGCTCGTCGATGGTGCCGGCGAGCCGCTCGCGGATCTCTTCGATCTCGGACTCGAGCGAGGAAGTCTGGTCCTTGGACATGCGCAGACCTTAGCAACCGGCGTACGTCCACTGCGTGCTCCACCACTGCGGTTCGCTCGATCTCTTGGGTAGGTTGGCATCATGACGCGTCTCGAGCCGGGCGATGTTGCCCCCGACTTCACTCTTCCCGACGACACCGGTGCGGAGGTCTCGCTCAGCAGCCTCCGCGGCCGCAAGGTGATCGTCTACTTCTACCCCGCCGCGATGACCCCCGGCTGCACCAAGCAGGCCTGCGACTTCACCGACTCGATCGACTCGCTGAAGGCCGCCGGCTACGAGGTCGTCGGCGTATCCAAGGACAAGCCCGCCAAGCTCGCGAAGTTCCGCGAGCGTGACGGGCTCACCATCACCCTGGCCTCCGACGAGGACCTCTCGGTGCACAAGGCGTACGACGCCTACGGCGAGAAGAAGCTCTACGGCAAGGTCGTCGAGGGCGTCATCCGCTCGACGTTCGTGGTCGACGAGGAGGGCAAGATCGAGGTCGCGCAGTACAACGTCAAGGCGACCGGACACGTCGCCAAGCTCCGCCGCGACCTCGGCCTCGCCTCGTAGGTCTACTGCTGGTCGTCGGGCTTCTTGAAGTCCGGCGGGGGAGGTACGTCCCCCGGGATCTCCTTGGGCTCGACGACCACGGGACCGGTGTCGGTGCCCCACTTGGCACCGGTCTCCTTCAGCCACTCGCCCGCGTGGACGGCGACATCGGTCGCTGCCGCGCCGACCTGGAGCAGACCCGACAGGGCCTGGTTGCGCGGCGAGTCGGCGTCAGGGGCGGTCGCCATCTCGGCCCGCTTGGCCTCGATCTGCGCCTTGAACTCGCCGGCCTTCTCGATGGTCTTCTCGCCGCCGGTGACAAGGTGAGGTGCGGACTTCACCTTGGCGTCCTCAACAGCAGGCTTGGCGCCTTCGACGCCCTTCTGGACGCCATCGCGCCAGTTGGACGCGTTGTCCTTGAACGACATGACTTCATCCCTTCATGGATGGGGTGTTGTTCTTCCATCCTTGAGGGTCGGGGGCCTGATGTCCATCAGGATCGCCCCTGGTCCGCCCCGGGTCGTACCCGGACTCTGTGTGCCGAAGGCGGGACTTGAACCCGCACGCCCTGGAGCACAGCATCCTAAGTGCTGCGTGTCTGCCAATTCCACCACTTCGGCAAGCGGCGATCAGTCTAGGGGCTGACGCCCAAACCTGACAGCCGACGGCGCAGCACGCGCCCTACCCGCTGACCAGGGCGTACTTCCCACGACTCGCGCCGCTGAAGTTCGGTGTCTGGCTGTGGCAGTTGGGGCAGAGGAATCGGAGGTTGTCGGCAACGTTGTTGTGGAAGTCACCGTCGACGTGGTCGATGTGCAGTCGCAGGGGCTGTCCTCGCCACTCCTCGCCGCAGCCACATTCGGCGCATATCTCGGCCGGTGAGTGTCGGGTGTGTGCACCCGTGCCGACGTACCGAACGAAGTGACTGGTGTCGATGCCCATCTTCTTGAGCATCCGGCTGATGTGGGCATGGGTGCCACCCGCCTGGTTGAGACCGAGATGCCGCAACACACCGGCGACGGATGTCGAGTTGTCGACCGCCTCCTGCAACATCTCCTGTGTGTACTTCCGCCAGGCCATGGAATGACAGTAAGCCTGGCCACCGACAGTTTCGGTGGCCAGGCTTCGTCAGCAAAGTGCCAGAGTCGCGTCAGGCGACGTTGTACTTGTCGCCCTCGGCCTTCTCCGGGAGGGCCCAGAAGACGATCAGCACGATCCAGCCGATGCACGGCAGGAGCCAGAGCAGCTGCCACCAGCCGGAGCGGCCGGTGTCGTGCAGGCGTCGGGCACCGACCGCGAGGGACGGGACCAGGATGGCGAGCGCGAAGATGCCGCCGATGATGGAACCGGCGGTCGAGTCGGCGCCGAGGAGCAGGTTGATCACCATGTTGACGACCACAGCAGCGCCCCAGGGCCACCAGAACTCGGACCGGCTGGCGCGGCCCTCGAAGGAGGCGTACTTCTTGAAGAAGCGCACGATGGCGTCGCGGGGCGACGCGCCGCGGAGCGGCTGGCTCAGCGTAACTTCGCCCACGGGACCAGCACCGTACGGCTGCTGGGGCGGGGGCGGCGGGTAATCCGTCACTTCGGATTTCTCCTCGTTGAGATGGGTTGGATGTGCGAAACCTAGTCGGGACGGACTCCGGGGTAAAGGACCGCTACCCCTAGGGTTGAGCCATGACCACGCTGGTCCTTGCCTCCAAGTCCCCCGCCCGGCTGCAGACACTGCGCAGCGCAGGTGTCGAGCCTGTGGTGATCGTCTCCGGTGTCGACGAGAGCAGGCTCGACGGGCTGCCGCCGACGGAGCTGGCGCTCGGGCTCGCCGAGCTCAAGCGGGACGCGGTCGCCGGCCGGTCTGAGGTGCCCGAGGGGGCGCTCGTGCTGGGGTGCGACAGCGTCCTCGAGCTGGACGGGAAGCCGTTGGGGAAGCCGCACGATCCCGAGGAGGCGACCCAGCGCTGGCGGGAGATGCGGGGGCGCAGCGGCGTACTCGTCTCCGGGCACGCGCTGACGGACACGGCGACCGGTCAGCAGGTGTCGCAGACGGCTGCCACGACGGTGCACTTCGCCGATGTGAGCGACGAGGAGATCGCCGCGTACGTCGCGACTGGCGAGCCGCTGCACGTCGCCGGTGCGTTCACGATCGACGGGCTCGGCGGAGCGTTCGTGACCGGGATCGAGGGCGACCACCACAACGTGGTCGGGTTGAGCCTGCCGCTGCTACGCGACCTGCTCAGCCGGCTCGGTCACGCGTGGCCCGATCTGTGGAACCGCTGACCCGTTCGCGAGGCTCCGGGGCCACCAGGAACGGCCCGCCCTCGGCAGCCTTGAGCGCTGCCGCCTCCTCCTCGACGCTGCCGTAGACCTGCGTGTAGCGGATCGGGCGGCCGAAGACGAACTTCCGGAAGAGGAAGAACCGGGCGACCTGACCCATCAGCACGCCGACCACGTTGGCCGAGACGTTGTCGGCGATCGCGCTGTCCCAACCGAACACGCTACGGGTGCAGTACAGGCAGGCGATCGGCAGCACCATCGTGATCGCGTTGATCACGACGTACGCCGTGAACCCGCCGTCGGGGTGGTCGGAGACGCGGTGCCGGAACGTCCAGCGGCGGCTGAGGTCGTAGCTGATCAGCATGCCGACGGTGTTGGCGATGATGTAGGCGGGGATCGGCTGACCGTTCATCGGCCCCGCACCCAGGAAGAAGCCGTGGACCAGTCCGTTGAACAGCACGAAGGCGGCTGCTGTCGCGATTCCGCCGACCATCATGAAGCGGATCGCTTCACCGAAGACGCGGGTGCGACGCAGCCGTCCCAGCAGCTGTCCCCCGAACACCATGTGGCCACAGTAAACGGTCAGTGGTGAGATGGCTCTTGATTACTTCGCGGGTTTCGTTCAGCGTGCCGTAAGATTCGCGCCTACTCCACCGGGAGGCCGAGACCTCTCGCGATCAGCATGCGCTGCACCTCGGAGGTGCCCTCGCCGATCTCCAGGATCTTCGCGTCGCGGTAGAAGCGGGCCACCGGATACTCCTCCATGAACCCGTAGCCGCCGAAGATCTGGGTGGCGATGCGGGTCGCGGTGACGGCCGACTCGGTGGCGTACAGCTTGGCGGCGGCCGCCGCCTGCTTGAACTCCTTCATCGACACCGCACCCGAGTCGAGCCCGGACTTCATCGCCGCGGCCTCGTACGTCAGCAGACGCGAGGCCCGCAGCATGACCTCGAGGTCGGCGATCTGGAACGCGACGCCCTGCTTGCGGCCGATCGGGCCGCCGAAGGTCTGCCGCTCCCCCGCGTACTCGAGCGCCATGTCGAGGCAGGCCTGGATGCAGCCGACCGCGAGCGCGGCGATCGCGACGCGGCCGTCGTCGAGGGTGGCGAGGAACTGGGCGTAGCCGCGGCCGCGCTCACCGAGGAGGTGGTCGGCCGGCACCCGGGCGCCGTCGAAGGAGAGCGGGTGGGTGTCGGAGGCGTGCCAGCCGAGCTTGTCGTACGCCTTCTCCGCGGTGAACCCGGGCGTGCCCGAGGGGATCATGATGGTGCTGATCTCGGGCTTGCCGTTGTCGCGGGTCCCGGTGCGCGCGGTGACGGTGACGACCGAGGTGATCGAGGAACCGGAGTTGGTGATGAACTGCTTGGAGCCGTCGACGACCCACTCCTCGCCGTCCATGACGGCCTTGGTGGCGGTCGCGCCGGCGTCGGAGCCGGCACCCGGCTCGGTCAGCCCGAACCCGGCGAGCTTCTTACCGGCCACGAGGTCGGGGAGCCACCGCTCCTTCTGCTCGTCGGTGCCGTAGGTGAGGATCGGGTTGATGCCGAGGCCGACGGCGGCCTCGAGCGTGATCCCGATCGACTGGTCGACGCGGCCGAGCTCCTCGATCGCGACGCAGAGCGCGACGAGGTCACCCTCACCCCCGCCGTACGCCTCGGGGGCGGTCAGGCCGAACAGGCCCAGCTCACCCATCTTGTGGACCACGTCGACGGGGAAGTGATGGTCGCGGTCCCACTGCGAGGCGTGGGGCGCGATCTCCTTCTGGGCGAAGTCACGGACGACAGCACGCAACTCTTCGTGCTCGGGCTGGAGAAAGGAGGTCACGCGCCCCAGGTTAGCGGTTATTAACCTGGGGCGCGAGATCCGCGTCACATCTGGATCAGATCCGGGTCAGATACGGATCAGCGGAACGTGCCCGTCGAGACCGTCCCGGCGATCCTCCGCTGGAAGATCAGGTAGACGACCAGCACCGGAAGCACGGTCAGCACCACACCGGCGAAGAGCGCACCGAAGTCGACGTTGTAGCCCGCCTGGGACGAGAACGACGCCATCCCCTGGGTGAGCACGTAGTTGTCCCGGTCGGTGTTGAGCGCCACCGGGAGCAGGAACTGGTTCCACAGCCCCAGGAAGTTGAAGATCGCCACCCCGGCCATCCCGGGCGCGGCCATCGGCAGCATGATCTGGAAGAAGGTGCGCCACTCGCCCGCACCGTCCATCATCGCCGCCTCGTAGACGTCGTCGGGCAGCGTCTTGAAGAAGGCGTAGAGGAAGAAGACGGTGAACGGCAGCGCGTAGGCCACGTAGGTGAGGATCAGCCCGGGCAGCGTGTTGAGCAGCCCGAATCCCTGGAGCACGAAGAACAGCGGCACGATGACCAGGAAGACCGGGAAGGTCAGACCGGCGAGCATCGTGTAGTAGATGACCCTGCGGCCGAAGAACTCGAACCGCGCCAGCACGTAGGCGCACATCGCCCCCAGCAGCATCACCAGCACCAAGGCGGTGCCGACGACGATGACGGTGTTGAAGAAGTACGTCCCGATGCCGGCCTTGGTCCAGGCGCTGGCGTAGTTGTCGAAGCTCCACTCCGCGGGCAGCGAGAACGGCGAGGACAGGATCTCCTTCGACGTCTTGAACGAGGAGAGCACCACCCAGCAGAACGGCACGATGACGATCACCGACCAGATGATCAGCATCGTGTGCGAGGTGCCGGCGACCAGTGCGTCGCCGGGCGTACGTCGCCCGCCCTCCGAGCGGGCAGCGACCGGCTTGTCCAGAGTGACGGTGCTCATCAGCGTACGTCTCCCTTCTTGTCCCGTCCGCCAGCGAAGTGGAAGACGACGAAGACCAGGGCGGCGAAGAGCAGCGTGACCAGGGCGAGCACCACGCCCATCGAGGTGGCGTAGCCGAACTGGCTCTTCTTGAAAGCGGTGTTCATCAGGTGCTGGCTCATCGTCAGCGTGCTGTTGGCAGGACCGCCACCGGGGGCGAGCGCCGCCATGAAGACGTACGCATCGAGGGTGAGGATCCCCAGGTAGATGTAGGCCGTCTGCACGTTGTCACGGATCGAGGGGAGCGTGATCGAGATGGCGGTGCGGAAGCGGCCGGCGCCGTCGATGCGGGCGGCCTCGTAGATCTCCGCGGGTACGCCCTTGATGGCAGCCACGAAGAGCACTGTGTAGAAGCCGATGCTCGCCCAGATGATCACGAACATCGAGGCCGGCATCGCCGCACGCACCTCCCCGAGCCAGGCGTAGTCCTTGAACCCGTCGAGGCCGATGCCGGTGAGCATGCCGTTGAGCAGGCCCGCGGCAGGGTCGTAGACCTGCGCCCAGAGGAGACCGATGACGACGGCCGGGACGGCGTAGGGGAAGAACGAGACGACCCGGTAGAAGCCGGATCCGTTCAGCCCGCGGACCTGACCGGTGCTCGGACCGGCGGTGGTCACGACCACCGCGATCGCCAGCGCCGCGACCAGAGTCACCAGCGGCACCACGAGGGTGAGCAGGATGTTGTTGCGCAGCGCCTTGAGGAAGGTCTCGTCGTCGAGCAGCTTGGCGTAGTTGTCCAGGCCGACGAAGTTCATGACCGGGGAGAAGCCGGTCCAGTCCGTGAGCGAGTAGAAGAGGGCCTGCCCGATCGGGACCACGACGAAGATGACGAAGACCGCGACCGGGAGGCCGAGGAAGACCGTCATGAACAGTGCCCGGTCGAGGGTGAGCTTGCGGCGGCGCCGGCCGGGGGCGGCCCCCCAAGGATTCTCCTCGGAGGGGCCGCCGGCCGTCATGGCCATCGTGGTGGATGGGTCTGGCATGGTGTCAGGAAACCTTGAGCTTCTCGATCGATGAGTCGTCGGCGACCTTGTCGAAGATGCCCTGGACTGCCTTGGTCAGGCCCTTGACGTCGAGGTCACCGGAGAGGAACGAGTTCCACACGACGAGCTCGTCGGCGTTGGTGCCGTAGTAGTCGTAGAACTGGAAGTTGAAGGTGTTCTCACCAGCGGCGTCGAGCATCGCGCTCTGCGACTTCAGCGCCGCGGAGCCGAACCCGTCGGCAGGGATGGTGTCCTTGACGATGGTCGGCGCGAGCTTCGTCTTGGCGAAGTTGGTCGCGGCCTCCTTCGACAGCATGGCGCGGAGGATCTCCTTGCCACCAGCAGGGTTCTTCGCCTTGCTCGGGACGATGAATGCCTCGCCGGCCGCGGCTCGGACGGCCTCGTACGGCAGCGCCGGGCTGTCACTGAGGACGAACTCCGGGATGCCGGTCATCTCGAAGCCTTCCTTGGTGGCGTCCTTCATCTCGTTCTCGATCCAGCCGCCGCTCGGGTAGAGGAGCGCCTGCTGGTCGTTGGACCACTTGGCCTGCGCGGCGGTGAACTGGGTGCCGGCGCCGCCCGGGATGAACATGTCCTGGCTGACCATCTCGCCGAGCTTGCCCAGGATGTCCTGGATGACCTGGTGGGACCAGATGCCCTTCTCGAGGTTCTCGAGCCCGAGGCGCACCTCGTCGCCGCCCTCCTTCGCCGCCGAGTCGATCACCAGGGTGCGGTAGTAGGTCGCCGCCTCCTTGCCCCAGGTCCAGAGGTACTTCTTCTTGGCCTTGGCCTTGGCACCCAGGTCGAGCGCCTCGTCCCAGGTCTTCGGCGCGGTCCAGCCGTTCTCCTCGAAGAGCGAGGCGGAGTACCACACGCCGTAGAGGGTCATGACGTAGTTGATCGCCACGAACCGGTCGCTGTAGGTGCCGGGGACCTTCACGTTCGGGTAGAGGGTGTCCTCGATCTTGACGCCCTCGTAGCTGTCGGCCTCGAAGACGTCGTCGAGCTCCTCGAGCTGGGCGGCGATCGAGCTGAAGCCGATCAGGTCCGCACCCGAGTTGTCGATCAGGTCCGGGGGCGTGCCGCCGACGAAGCGCGGCTGCAGCTCCGTGGCGATCTTGGTGGTGGCGCTGACCTTGAGGTTGGCGTCAGCGAACTCCTTGCCGACGATGCCGGCGGCGAACTCGACGTAGTCGTAGCCGTAGCCACCGTCGAAGATCACTGCGTCGACGGTGCCGTCCTTGGGCATGCCGAACGGGTTCGACGCGGACTTGGTGCCACCGCCGGAGTTGTCGGAGTCGCTACCGGGCGCGC
The DNA here is from genome assembly GCF_044767415.1 of Nocardioides sp. NPDC101246. Classification (NCBI taxonomy): domain Bacteria; kingdom Bacillati; phylum Actinomycetota; class Actinomycetes; order Propionibacteriales; family Nocardioidaceae; genus Nocardioides; species Nocardioides sp. NPDC101246. The sequence continues at coordinate 107,094 of NZ_JBIWNX010000017.1, read as the reverse complement.
CACACGCGGCGAGCGCTCCGGAGAACGACACGAGAGCCGCGCCGGCGAGGGTGCCGCGCAGAAGGGTCCGGCGGTCGAGCCGGTGAAGCTGCTGGGACATCGTGCTGCCTTCTTTCGGGTGGGTTCCTCGTTACTTCTTCATTACGGGTGTTCAGGCCATGCTTCCGATGCGCTCGCCGTAGCGAGCCTTCAACGCATCGTTGTGCTCATCGCCACCCGGGATATTGGCGGAGAGATAGAGGGGCGGGGTCTCGCCTGCCTCCTGGATCCTCGCGGCGGTGGCGAGGGTCAGGAGCTGGGCGATGTAGGCCGCCGTGATGGAGGAGACGGCACCGGCGAGTACGCCGCCGTCACCGACGGGCACCGTGGCATCGCCGAACGGAGCCAGGTTGTCGATCACCACGTCGGCGATCTCGGCCAGGCGCTTGCCGCTGGGGTGCTTGGGGGTGACCGCGTTGGTGTGCTCGAGGCTGGTCACCGCGATCACCGTATGGCCCTCCTCCTTCGCGCGCAGCGCGATGCCGACGATGGAGCCGTTGACACCGGAGTTGGACGCGATGAGGAAGACGTCCTCGGGGTGGAACTCGTGGAGCTCCCAGAGCTCGTTGGCGATGTTGGTGTCGCGCTCGAGGAGGCCGCCCTCGAGATCGCTCGCCGGCCGGTCGCCCTTGAGGACCGTGTCGCGCAGAGCGATGGCGTGGGTGGGGATCAGGCCGCCGGCCCGTCCGGCGATCTCCATCGCGAACGCCTGGGAGTGACCGGTGCCGAAGGCCTGCAGCACACCGCCGTTGCGGATGCTGCCGACCATCGCCTCGACCGCCTTGTCGAGGCCGCCGGACTGGGCCACGGACTGCAGCTCGGACAGGCGTGTGCGAACCTGCTCATCGAAGGTCGCGAACACGTCACTGGTCAATTAGTCCACCCACTTTGCAAACTCGGGCCGCGACCGTATGCCGAGCCCTGCGCACGAAAACTATTTGGAGAGAGTACGCCTGGCAATGGTTTTCTGTTACGAAACGGTGTCAATGACTCACAACTATCTGGGACTCGACGCGGGAGGCACCAGCACTCGCGCCGTCGTCGTCTCCTCTGACGGACGTTGCGGAGGCATCGGGAAGGCCGGCAGCGGCAACCCGACCTCCGCCGGAATCGACGCTGCCACGACAGCGATCAGGGCCGCGGTCACCCAGGCCGTGACCTCGGCGAACACCGCCCGGCTCGACGGCGCCGCACTGGCGGTGGCGGGGGCGGGCGACCCCGGTCATCGGTCCGCGATCGTGGCCGCTCTCTCCGATCTGGTCGCGGTCGAGCCGGTCTTCGACTTCGATGTGCTGGCGGCGTACTTCTCGGGGACGGCGGCGCCTGATGGCTACGTGCTGCTCTCTGGCACGGGGGCGTCGGCGGTGCGGGTCGAGGACGGTCGGCTGGCCGGGATCTCGGACGGGCTGGGTTGGCTGATCGGGGATGTCGGCTCGGGCTTCTGGCTGGGCCGGGAGGTCGTACGTGCCGGGCTGGCGCCGCTCGACGGGCGGGGCGCCGCGACGCTGCTGACCGACCTGCTGCTGGACCGGCTCGGCACCGTCCGGGACGAGCGGCCACAAGGCGGACGGACCGGGACCCTCGTCGCGGCGACGGCGGCGCTCTACGCAATGCCTCCTTTGCGGCTGGCCGACTTCGCCGCGCTCGTCTTCACCGCGGCAGGTGCCGGCGACGAGGTCGCCGCGGGCATCCTCGACCGGGCTGCCGCAGGGCTGCGGGAGACGCTGGCGGCGGTGCGTACGCCTGATGTCGAGGGGCCGTTGGTCGCGGCCGGGAGCGTCCTGGCCCGGCAGCCCGACTTCGCCGCGAGGGTCGCTCCCGGGGCGGTGGTCGCCACCGACGGCCTCGCCGGAGCGGCCGTGCTGGCGCTGCGGCATGCGGGCGTGCTCGTCGACGACGCCGTGTACCGCCGAGTAACCTCTTCGCTCGCTCAGCTCACCGAGGTGTGACAATCGTTACGGGCGGCTGGCGTGAGGGCGAGATGGTCTCCCCTAGCATGTCCAAGCATTCACGACGGAGGAGTTCTCGTTGAGCAAGCCACTGACAAAGGTGTTGATCGCCAACCGCGGTGAGATCGCCGTGCGAGTGATCCGTGCGTGCAAGGACGCCGGGATCGGGTCGGTCGCGATCTATGCCGAGCCCGACCGTGACGCACTGTTCGTGCGACTGGCCGATGAGTCCTACTCCCTCGGTGGCGCGACCCCGGCAGAGTCCTACCTCTCCATCGAGAAGATCCTCGACGTCGCGGCCCAGTCGGGGGCGGACTCGGTCCACCCCGGCTACGGGTTCCTCGCCGAGAACGCCGACTTCGCCACCGCCGTGATCAACGCCGGCCTGACCTGGATCGGTCCCTCCCCCGAAGCCATCGACGCCCTCGGGGACAAGGCCAAGGCCAAGCAGATCGCCCTCAAGGCCGGTGCCCCGTTGGCCCCAGGTCTCAAGGACCCGGTCAAGGACGCCTCCGAGATCACCGCCTTCGCCACCGAGCACGGCCTGCCGGTCGCGATCAAGGCCGTCTTCGGTGGCGGCGGCCGCGGCCTCAAGGTCGCCCGCACCCTGGAGGAGATCCCCGACCTGTACGAATCCGCGGTCCGTGAGGCCGTGGGTGCCTTCGGTCGCGGGGAGTGTCTGGTGGAGAAGTTCCTCGACAAGCCCCGCCACGTCGAGACCCAGTGTCTGGCCGATACCCACGGCAACGTGGTCGTGGTCTCCACCCGCGACTGCTCCCTGCAGCGCCGCCACCAGAAACTGGTCGAGGAAGCCCCCGCCCCGTTCCTGAGCGAGGAGCAGACCAAACGCCTCTACGAATCCTCCAAGGCCATCTTGCGAGAGGCCGGCTACGTCGGCGCCGGGACCTGTGAATTCCTCGTCGCCGCCGATGGCACCATCTCCTTCCTCGAGGTCAACACCCGCCTCCAGGTCGAACACTGCGTCTCCGAAGAAGTCACCGGCCTCGACCTGGTCCGGGAGATGTTCCGCATCGCGGCCGGTGAAGAGCTGGGCTACGACGACCCCGAGGTCCGCGGCCACTCCATCGAGTACCGGATCAACGCCGAGGACGGCGGCAACAACTTCATGCCCGCCCCCGGCACCCTGACCGAGTGGGCACCCCCGGCCGGACCCGGGGTGCGTCTGGACGGCGGGTATGAGAAGGGCGAGACCATCCCGGGCGCCTTCGACTCCCTCATCGCCAAGCTGATCATCACCGGCTCCTCGCGTGAGCAGGCCCTGGAGCGCTCGCGCCGCGCGCTGGACGAGTTCAAGGTCGACGGCATGCCCACCGCGATCCCCTTCCACCAGGCCGTGGTCAACGACCCCGCCTACACCGCCGAGAACGGCTCCTTCGAGGTCTACACCACCTGGATCGAGACCGACTTCGACAACCAGATCACCCCGTACGCCGGCGGTCTGGGCGAGGCCGAAGAGGCAGTCGAGCGCCAGACCGTCGTAGTCGAGGTCGGCGGCAAACGCCTCAACGTCTCCCTGCCCGCCGGGCTCGGCGGCCTCGCGGTCGGCGGCGGTGGCGGGGCGGCGAAGAAGCCCAAGCGGGCCGCGAAGAAGGCCGGCGCAGCGGCCTCGGGTGACTCGGTCACCTCACCGATGCAGGGCACGATCGTCAAGATCGCCGTCGAGGAGGGCCAGGAGGTCGCCGAGGGCGACGTGGTCGTGGTCATCGAAGCCATGAAGATGGAACAACCCCTCAAGGCCCACAAGAGCGGCACCATCACCGGCCTCAACGCCACCGTAGGCGAGACCGTCGCCAACGGCGCCGTGATCGCCGAGATCAAGTAGCCGGCTCGAGCTGGCGGCGGCCGTTCACCGAGGTACCTCGGTGAACGGCCGCTTTCTTCGTGGAACTCCACGAAGGCAGTGCCCACTCACCGAGGTAACTCGGTGAGCATCCGCGTCACAACCCGAGCTCGTCGGCCAGCACGGCCAGGTGAAGCTCGAAGAGGGTGGCAGGGTCGCCGAAAGCATCAGGGCCGAACTGGCCGAAGACCTCGAAGCTGACTCGGCCGAAGAGGCTCGTCCAGACGAGTATGCCGCGGGTGAGCCCCGAGTCGGGCAGGTCGAGACCGAGCTGGTCGCGGATGCCCTGGAGCCCCACCTCGAGCTCGGGTGAGATCCCCGCCGGCCGTTCGGGGACAGCCAGCCGCCCGGCGGCGAGCGCACCGGCGCACACCCGCAGCATCGCGGTCGGGACCCGGGTGCCGGGCACGCTGGTGCGCTCATCGGGTGCGGCATAGCCGGGGACCGGTGACCCGAAGAGCAGGGCGTACGTCGCCGGCTCGGCGAGCGCCCAGGACCTGACCGCGCGGCCGAGCGCCAGGAACTGGGCGCGGTAGTCGTCCGAGGGGGCAGAGGCGACGGCGGCGTCGACGGCGTCGCCGAGCTCGTCGTACCCGGAGACGAGGAGCAGGGTCAGCAGCTCGTCGCGGTTCTTCACGTAGCGATAGACCGCCGAGGAGACCACGCCGAGGTCGCGGGCGACCGCGCGCAGCGAGAGCGCGGCGGCGCCATCGACCGCCAGGTGCTCGCGACCGATCCGGACGATCTCGTCCATCGTCTGCGCCCTCGCCCGCTCGCGCGGCGTCCCGTCTCGTGAGGTGGCTGTCATGGGGCCATCGTGACCCAATCAGGAGAGCACTGTCAACAAAAGAGAGCACTGCTCTTGCATTTCGGGCCGACCTGCGTCAGACTCATTCCGAGAGCACTGCTCTCGGAATCGGGCCAGACGGGCTCGACCACCACAGCAGAGGAGACAGTCATGAACAGCACCTACCTCGTCATCGGCGCCGGCCCCGTCGGCGCGACCATCGCCCAGCAGCTCGCCGACCGCGGGGATCGCGTACGCCTCCTCACCCGCTCCGGCAGCGGCCCGGTGCACGCGAGCATCGAGCGGCTGCGCGGCGACGCCACGGATCTCGACACCGTCACCCAGGCGGCGGCGGGCGCGAGCGCCGTCTTCCACTGCATGCACGGCAGCGCCTACGCCGCCGACACCTGGCGCGCCGAGCTCCCGCGGGCCGAGAAGGTCGTGCTCGAGGCCGCCGGGCGGGCCGGCGCCGTGGTCGTCTTCCCGGAGAGCCTCTATGCCTACGGCCACGTCACCGGGCCGATGACCGAGCAAACGCCGCGCGACGCCGACTTCGGCAAGCCCGCGGTGCGGGTCGAGCTGCTCCGCGCCCGCGACGCCTCCCCGACCCCGACGGTCAGCGTCGCGGCCTCGGACTTCTACGGTCCGCTGGTGCGTACCGCCCACGCCGGTGAGCGGATGGTGCCGACGGTCCTCGCCGGCCGCACCATGCGCGTCCTCGGCGACCCGGACGCGCCGCACTCCTGGACGTACGTCCCCGACCTGGGTGCCGCGATGATCAGGGCCGCCGACGAGCAGAGCCTGTGGAACACCTTCCTGCACGCGCCCACCGCGCCGGCGCTCTCGCAGCGCGCCCTGGTCCAGCTCTATGCCGACGTGGCCGGGGTCGCCGCCCCGAAGGTCGGCCGCATCCCCACTTGGACGATGAAGGCGATCGGCGCGGTGCACGGCGGCACCCGGGAGCTGGCCGAGATGATCTACCAGTTCGACAAGCCGTTCGTGCTGGACTCCTCGGCCAGCGAGACCCTGCTCGGCCTGGCGCCCACCCCGCTCGAGACCGGGGCCAAGGCGACGGTGGACTGGTGGCGTACGCAGGCCTGAGCGGGCTAGCGGGCGCTCCAGCCACCGTCCATGGCCCACGAGGCGCCGGAGACCATCGAGGCGTCCGGGCCGGTGAGCCAGCCGACAAGGGAGCCGACCTCGTCGGGCTCGACCAGCCGCTTCACCGCGACGTCCTGCAGGAGCACCTGCTCGACGACCTCGGAGGCCGGGACACCGTGCACCTTGGCCTGGTCGGCGATCTGCTTCTCCACCAGCGGCGTACGCACGTAGCCCGGGTTGACGCAGACGCTGGTCACCCCGTGCGGACCGCCCTCGAGGGCGGTCACCTTCGAGAGTCCCTCCAGGCCGTGCTTGGCCGAGACGTAGGCGCTCTTGAAGGGGGAGGCGACCAGGCCGTGCACGGAGGAGATGTTGACGATGCGGCCCCAGCCGTTGGCGTACATGTGCGGCAAGGCAGCTCTGACCAGCAGGAACGGAGCGACGAGCATGATCGAGTGGATCGTGCGGAAGTCGTCGGGGTCGAACTCCTCGATCGGGCTGACCCGCTGGATCCCGGCGTTGTTGACCAGGATGTCGACCTCCAGCGAGAGGTCGTCCAAGGCCTCGGTGGCGGTCAGGTCCACCACCCACGCCTCGCCGCCGATCTCCTCGGCGAGCGCGTGAGCGGCATCGCCGGCCAGGTCGGCGACGACGACCCGCGCGCCACGTGCGGCGAGCTCGCGGGCCACCGCCGCACCGATCCCCGAGGCGCCGCCGGTGACCAGGGCGCGGCGGCCCCGCAGCGTACGACCGGACTCGACCGGCACTGGCGGGGCCGTCGTCGCTGAGCTCACGCGGGGCTCACCTCGCGCTCGGCAGCACGCTCGGCGTCGGCGCGGTCCAGGGCCCGCAGCGAGGCGCCCCGGGTCTCCTTGAGCGTGAGCACGACGAGTGCGGTGATGATGCCTGCCACGGCGAGGTAGATCGCGGTGTTGGTCCAGGTGCCGGTGTCCTTGAGCCAGGCGATGGCCAGCAGCGGCGCGAGCGAGCCGGCGAAGATCGAGGTCACCTGGTAGGAGATCGAGATGCCCGAGTAGCGCATCCGGGTCGGGAACATCTCGGCCATGATCGCGGGCTGCGTGGAGTACATCAGCGCGTGGATGGCCAGACCGGCGATCAGCGCCGCGACGATCGCGAGGTTGTTCTTGGTGTCGAGCATCGGGAACGCCCAGAAGCCCCAGGTCGCGCCCAGCACGGCACCCACCAGGTAGACCGGCTTGCGGCCGACACCATCGGCGATCCGGCCGACGGCGAGGATGAAGAAGAAGTGGCAGGCGTGCGCGACCGCGATCAGGCCGAGCAGCGCGCCCTGGTCCATCTTCTGGTCCTCGACCAGGTAGACGATCGAGAAGGAGACCACCAGGTAGTACATGATGTTCTCCGCGAACCGCAGACCCATGCCCTTCAGCACGCCCAGCGGGTAGCGGCGGAGCACCTCGAAGACCCCGTAGCCGGTCGAGGCGGCATCGCTCTGCTCCGCCTTCGCCTCCTCGAAGATGGGCGAGTCGGTCACCGAGCGGCGGATGAAGTAGCCGACGACGACCACCACGGCCGAGAGCCAGAACGCGACCCGCCAGCCCCACGCCAGGAAGGCGGCGTCGGAGAGCGCGAGGGTCATCACGGTGAGCACCAGCGTGGCGAGCAGGTTGCCCACCGGCACCGCGGCCTGCGGCCAGGCGGCCCAGGTCGCGCGCCTGTCGTCGGGGGCGTGCTCGGCGACCAGCAGGACGGCACCGCCCCACTCACCACCCAGTGCGAGCCCCTGCACGAACCGCAGCACCACCAGGGCGATCGGCGCGGCGAGGCCGATCTGGTCGTACGTCGGCAGGCAGCCCATCAGCACGGTGGCGACACCGATCAGCATGATGGTCAGCTGCAGCGTGTACTTGCGGCCGAGGCGGTCGCCGATGTGGCCGAAGACGACGCCGCCCAGCGGCCGGGCGACGAACCCGATGGCGTACGTCACGAAGGCGGCGATGATCGCGTCGTAGGCGTTGCCGGTGGCCGGCATGATCACCTTCGCGAAGACGAGCGCCGAGGCGGTGGCATAGAGGAAGAAGTCGTACCACTCCACGACCGTGCCGGCCATGGAGGCCGCCACGGTCCTGCGGAGCAGGCCCTGCTCGTCGACTGGGTCGTTGGGGGCGGCGGTGGCGCCCGGCTGTGTGGAGGTCATGGCTGGGAGTGTGACAGCGGTCATAATGTGCTTGCAACGCGCATGTTGGCACACGGCGTGAACGCAAATGCACATTCGCCGATAGGGTCGCCCCATGGCCACCCCTCCGTCGACGTCGCCCTCCGCCGACCAGCTGCTGGTGCTGCTGGAGGTGGCCCGCAGCGGCCGCTTCACCACCGCCGCGCGCTCGCTGGGCCTGACCCACACGACGGTCAGTCGCAACATCTCCGCCCTCGAGCGCGCCCTCGGCGGCCGGGTCCTGGTGCGCGGCTCCGACGGGTGGGCGCTGACCGCGCTCGGTGAGCGCGCCGCGCGGGCCGCCGAAGGAGTCGCCGAGTCGCTGGCCCGGCTGGCGGCCGACGAGCCGGCCGACCCGGTGGCCGGCGTGGTCCGGATGTCGACGACCGACGGGTTCGCCGCGTACATCGCCTCGCCGGCGGTGGCCGCGCTGCGGCAGGACCATCCCGAGCTCTCGGTCGAGATCGTCACCGTGACCCGGCAGGCGGCACAGCACCGCTCCGGCGTCGACATCGAGGTGGTCGTCGGCGAGCCGGCGGTCATGCGTGGTCGGGCACTGCACCTGGGTGAGTACGAGCTCGGCCTCTACGCCTCCCCCGGCTATCTGGAGCGTCACGGCGCCCCCGGCACGATCGAGGAGGCCGTACGCCACCGCCTGGTCTACTTCGTCGACTCGATGCTCCAGGTCGACGACCTCGACATCCCCCGGCGGCTGCTGCCCGGCATCCGCGACGCGGTCACCTCGACGAACGTGTTCGTCCACGTCGAGGCGACCCGGGCCGGAGCCGGCCTGGGCCTGCTGCCCTGCTTCATGGCCGACCGGCACCCCGACCTCGTCCGGATGCTTCACGAGGAGATCCACCAGCGGCTGCCCTACTGGGCGGTCGTGCATCCGGAGTCCTGGCGGCGGCCCGCCGTGGCCGCCGTCGTGGGCGGTCTGCGGGAGCAGATGGACGAACAGCGTGACACCCTGATCGGCCGGTGACGCCTGCGGATTCGTTGGTACCGGCCCGGCGTCGGATGCCAGATCCTGGCCCCATGCTCCGCCGTTCCCCCGCCCATCAGCGACAATTCACGGGTGCCACACTCGACTCGGGCAGCCGCCGTGCGTCTGGTGGCGTTCTTCGTGGCCGGGATGCGGCTGGCGACCCTCGCGCAGATGGCGCCGTCGCTACTGACGGCGATGCCCGCGCTCTCCCGTGTCGACCACCCGTGGCTGACCGGAGCGAGCTGGATCCTGGCCACCGGCATGCTCGTCGCCATCACGGCGATCACCCTGGTCACCCGGCGGCCGCCAGGAGTGACGTACGCAGTGCTCGACGTCGCCGTGGCTGTGGCGCTGCTGATCGTGGGGCTGTGGACGGTCCCCGTGGAGCTGCGTACGGGCACCTGGGTGGGGTTCCAGCTGGGCTATGCGCTGTGCGTGTCGTGCGGGCTCTCGGCCGTACGCTCGCGGTGGCTGTGGATGTTCCTGCTCGCCTCGCTGGCGGTCGCCGAGGTGGTCTACATCGCGCCGACCGTGGACGGCTGGGCCGACCTCACCGGTGCGCTGAGCACCTGCCTGACGCTCCTGGTCCTCGGGCCGCTGGCGTGGTTCGGCTGTCAGACGATCGTGCGGATCGGGACGGAGGCCGATGAGGCGCGGCGATATGCCGCCGAGGCGGCCAAGGCCGAGGAGGAGCGGCGTGCCCGGCTCGCGATCCACAACGGCACCGCGATGATGCGGCTGCTCGTGGAGACCGACTCCGCCGACGGCAACGGTGCGCTGCGGTCGCAGGCCGAGGTCGAGCTCAACCGGATGCGCGCGTATCTGAGCGGTCAGACCCCTCCGCCGGTGAACGAGGCGACCAACCTGGCCGCGGTGGTCACCGCCGTCGGCGCGGAGTTCGACGACCTCCCGATCACCGTCGTCGCAGACCTCGCCCAGGACGTCGCGCTCCCGCGCGATCTCGCCGACGACCTGGCCGCCGCGCTGCGCAGCCTGCTCCTCAACGTGCGTCAGCACGCGCGGGCAGGCCGGGTCGTCCTGCACGCCGCCGAGGACGAGGACGGCACCGGCTGGGAGGTCACCCTGCACGACGACGGCATCGGCTTCGACACCTCGGCGACCGCCTTCGGCGTCGGTCTGCGGGAGGTGGTCGTCGAGCAGCTCGCGCGCTCGGGGGTCTCCGTCGAGATCAGCAGCATCCGCGACCTCGGCACCACCGTCACGCTCACGCGGACGACCGTCGCGGAGGTGGCGTGATGTCCGAGGTGACCTCCGGGCCGCGGTTCACCCATGTGGACGACGCGACGGTGATGCGCGCCTCGCTGAGCCTGCTCCTGCCCGATCTCACCTTCGTGTCGAGCCACGGTTCCGTCGAGGAGCTGCTCACGGCGCGGCCGGAGGCCGACGTGGTGATCCTGGACCTCCACCTCGCCAACACCGGGCAGCCCGACGCCTCTCAGGGGACCACGGCCATCCGGCGCATCGTCGAGGCCGGCTACCGGGTCTGCGTCTACTCCCAGGAGGAGCGGCGGTTCGTGCTCGCGGCCTGCCTCGCCGCCGGCGCGATGGGTGTGGTCTCCAAGTCGGCCACCCTGGCGGAGGCCGAGGCGGCCTTCCGGGCCGTGGCCTCCGATGAGCCGGTGATCCCCCCGGGCATCACCGGCCTCATCGAAGTTCTCGTACGCCGCCGCAGCATCACCGTCCTCACCCCGCGGCAACGCGAGGTCCTCGCCCATCGCGCCCGCGGACTGACGTACGCGGAGATGAGCCGGTCGATGTACCTGTCCGAGTCGACCTTGCGCGGCTACTGGATGGAGCTGGCCCAGCTGGTCTCGGAGTATCTGCGCGAGACCTCGCCCGGCGACATCGAGCACGCCCTCGGGCTGCGCCCGGGGGACCTGCTCGACCTCTGGCCAGGGTGACCCCTAGCTGCTGATCCCGCTCCACTTCCACGAACCGTTCGTGCCGACCGCGGTCGAGGCCGAGAAGGTCGTGCTGTGCCCGATCCCGCTGCTCTGGCGGATGCGCACCGCGTTGCCGGACGTCGGGTTGATCAACACGATGTCCTTGGCCGCGACCGCCCCGTCGGCGTCGTAGCAGTTGTGCACCGACAGGTAGCGCCAGCCGGTGCCGAGGCTGCGGACGACGTACTTCTTCGCCTCGGCCGGGCGGTCGGGACGTACGACGATCTGCTCGAGCTTGTTGGTGGTCGGGTTGATCGAGTAGAGCAGGTTGTACATCACCCCGTTGTGGCTCGTCCACACGCCTGCGACGGTCGTGGTGCTCGGCAGGGTGACCGGCAGGTTCGTGGTGGTGCCGAGGCGAGCGCCCGCGCTGGAGTAGGAGATCGCGGTCTGCTGTACGACGCCGGAGGTGGTGACGCTGTAGACGGCCGTCGTCGGGCCGTTCACGACCTTCTTGGGGCTCCAGCCGGTCACCGCGGAGCCGTTGGTGCGGTAGAGCTGCGCGGCCTTGGTCTCGCTCAGCACGGACTGTCCGTTGGTCCCGCCGATGGTCACGGTGCGGCCGGTGCCGTCGGTGCCGGGCACGATGTAGCTGGTCTTCCAGGTGGTCTCGTCGCCGGCGCCGCCGACCTCGATCCAGGCTCGCGGGGACCAGCTGACGGTGCCGGCGCTGCGGTAGTTCTGGGTCACGGTGCTGTTCTTGATCGAGCGCTTCCGGACGTAGCCGCTGGCCTTGCCGTTGATCGAACCGGAGCAGTTCACGGTGCCGGCCGCCGCGGCCGGCGAGCTCGCCGCCCCGATCCCGGTGAGCGATCCGGCCAGCAGGGCCGTGCCCGCGAGGGCGACCAGGGCTGAACGACGCTGTCGAGTCTTGGGTCTCATTCCGCCGACGGTATCGACGCGAGCCGTCGCGCGGTCCCAACGAATCCGCACACTTCGCGCAGGTCGGGTGTCCACCAACTGAAAGGAAACGTCCCATAACCTGGGACGGCGTACTTCCGATGGGTAGCGTGACCGCCATGTTCAAGAAGGTGTTGGTAGCCAACCGCGGCGAGATCGCGATCCGAGCTTTCCGTGCGGGCTTTGAGTTGGGTGCGAAGACGGTCGCCGTCTTCCCTTATGAGGACCGGGGCTCCGAGCACCGGCTGAAGGCCGACGAGGCCTACCAGATCGGAGAGCTCGGCCATCCGATCCGGGCCTATTTGGATCCAGACGCGATCGTCGAGGTCGCCAAGCAGAGCGGCGCGGACGCCATCTACCCCGGCTACGGGTTCCTCTCCGAGAACCCGGCGCTGGCCGAGGCCTGCGCCCGGGCGGGGATCACCTTCGTCGGGCCGTCGGCGGAGGTCCTCACGCTGACCGGCAACAAGGCCACCGCCATCGCGGCGGCGAAGGCCGCCGGCGTACCCACTCTGCAGTCCGTCGAGCCGTCCACCGACGTCGACGCGCTCGTCTCCGCCGCATCCGCCCTCCCCTACCCGTTGTTCGTGAAGGCCGTCGCCGGTGGTGGCGGTCGCGGGATGCGCCGGGTCGACTCGCCGGAGAAGCTCCGGGAGGCCGTGGAGACCTGTATGCGCGAGGGCGAGGCCGCCTTCGGCGACCCGACCGTCTTCATCGAGCAGGCAGTGGTCGAGCCGCGTCACATCGAGGTGCAGATCCTCGCCGACGGCACCGGTGAGGTGATCCACCTCTTCGAGCGTGACTGCTCGGTGCAGCGTCGCCACCAGAAGGTCGTCGAGATCGCGCCCGCGCCCAATCTCGACCCTGAGCTGCGCGAACGCATGTGTGCGGACGCGGTGCGGTTCGCGAAGGAGATCGGCTACTCGTGTGCCGGCACCGTCGAGTTCCTGCTCGACCCGGCCGGCAACTACGTCTTCATCGAGATGAACCCGCGCATCCAGGTCGAGCACACCGTGACCGAGGAGGTCACCGACGTCGACCTGGTCCGCTCGCAGATGAGGATCGCCGCCGGCGAGACGCTGGCCGACCTGGGGCTGACCCAGGACTCCGTGCAGCTGCGCGGCGCTGCGATGCAGTGCCGGATCACCACCGAGGACCCCGCCAACAACTTCCGCCCCGACACGGGCATGATCACCACCTACCGCTCCCCCGGCGGTGCCGGGATCCGCGTCGACGGCGGCACGACGTACGCCGGTGCCGAGGTCTCGCCCCACTTCGACTCGATGCTCGCCAAGCTCACCTGTCGCGGGCGCACCTTCGCCGACGCCGTGACGCGGGCGCGCCGAGCCGTGGCGGAGTTCCGGATCCGCGGGGTCGCGACGAACATCCCGTTCCTGCAGGCGCTGCTCGACGACCCCGACTTCATCTCGGGCTCGATCACCACCTCGTTCATCGAGACCCACCCGCAGCTGCTGACCGCGCGGGCCTCCGGTGACCGCGGCACCAAGCTGCTCACCTACCTGGCAGACGTCACCGTCAACCAGCCGCACGGCGCCGCCCCGGTCTCGCTCCACCCGGTCGAGAAGCTGCCGAAGCTCGACCTGTCGGTGGCTCCGCCGGCCGGCTCTCGCGACCTTCTTCGTGAGCTCGGGCCGGAGGGTTTCGCCGCCGCGCTGCGCGCCCAGGAGGCGGTGGCGGTCACCGACACCACCTTCCGCGACGCCCACCAGTCGCTGCTGGCGACGCGGGTCCGCACCACCGACCTGCTCGGCGTCGCCGGCCATGTCGCCCGGCTGACACCGCAGCTGTGGTCGCTGGAGGCATGGGGTGGCGCGACGTACGACGTGGCTCTCCGGTTCCTCTCCGAGGACCCGTGGGAGCGGCTGGCCGCGCTGCGCGAGGCGGTGCCCAACGTCAACCTGCAGATGCTGCTGCGCGGTCGCAACACGGTGGGCTACACGCCCTACCCGACCGAGGTCACCGACGCGTTCGTCTCGGAGGCCGCCGAGACCGGTATCGACGTGTTCCGGATATTCGACGCCTTGAACGACGTCTCGCAGATGCGGCCGGCGATCGACGCTGTGCGGGCCACCGGGACGTCCGTCGCGGAGGTGGCGCTGTGCTACACCGGCGACCTCTCCTCGCCGGACGAGAAGCTCTACACGCTCGACTACTACCTGCGGCTGGCCGAGGAGATCGTCTCGGCCGGGGCGCACGTACTGGCGATCAAGGACATGGCCGGGCTGCTGCGGGCGCCTGCCGCACGGACGCTCGTGACCGCACTGCGGGAGAGGTTCGACCTGCCGGTCCACCTGCACACCCACGACACCGCCGGTGGCCAGCTGGCCACCCTGACCGCCGCGATCGAGGCCGGTGTCGACGCGGTCGACGCGGCCACCGCGTCGATGGCCGGGACCACCTCCCAGCCGCCGCTCTCCTCCCTGGTCGCGGCGACCGACCACACCCCGCGCGCCACCGGTCTCTCGCTGGCCGCGGTGAACTCGCTCGAGCCCTACTGGGAGGCCGTACGCCGCGTCTACGCGCCCTTCGAGTCCGGACTGCCCGCGCCGACCGGCCGGGTCTACCGCCACGAGATCCCGGGCGGCCAGCTCTCCAACCTGCGCCAGCAGGCGATCGCGCTCGGGCTGGGCGAGAAGTTCGAGCAGATCGAGGACATGTACGCCGCGGCCAACTCGATCCTCGGCCGCGTCCCCAAGGTCACGCCGTCATCCAAGGTCATCGGCGACCTGGCTCTGTCGCTGGTCGCGGCCGGGGCCGATCCTGCTGCGTTCGAGGCCGACCCGGCCGCGTACGACATCCCGGCCTCCGTCATCGGCTTCCTCAACGGGGAGCTCGGTGACCCGCCGGGCGGTTGGCCCGAGCCGTTCCGCAGCAAGGCGATCGGCGGCCGCACCTGGAAGGCGCCGTCGCCGACCCTGTCGGCCGAGGACGCCGCCGGGCTCGCCTCCGACCGCCGTGGGACGCTCAACCGGCTGCTCTTCCCCGGACCGACGAAGGACTTCACCGAGGCCCGTTCGAAGTGGGGCGACGTATCGGTGATCTCGACGCTCGACTACCTCTACGGTCTGCGCGAGGGCGAGGAGCACGTCGTCGAGCTCTCCGAGGGCAAGACCGTCATCTTCGGGCTCACCGCCGTCTCCGAGCCCGACGAGCGCGGCATCCGCACCGTCATGGGGACGATCAACGGTCACCTGCGCCCGATCGGGGTGCGCGACCGCTCCGTCGCCGCCGAGGTCGCTGCCGCCGAGAAGGCCGACCCCTCGGTGCCCGGCCAGGTCGCAGCGCCCTTCCAGGGCGTCGTGACCATCGCGGTCGCTGCCGGCGAGACGGTCAAGGCCGGCGACACCGTCGCCACCATCGAGGCGATGAAGATGGAGGCCGCCATCACCGCTCCCGTCGACGGCACCGTCTCCCGCCTCGCCTTCTCCGGCACCCAGGCGGTCGATGGCGGCGACCTGGTGCTCGTCCTCGGCTGACACGGCCCCTTCGTCAAGGCGGTGTCCTGAGCCTGTCGAAGGGTATGCAGCCGGAGGCGCACATCCCCAGCGGAGTTCCGCTGGGGATGTGCGACTTTTCCTGCATACCTTGACGAAGGATCAGACCGCCGCGTACGCCTCGACCCAGTCCTCCGCGCGTAGGTCTCGCGGCAGCACCGGCGCCTGCGATCGCCGGCGGCGCCGGGCGATCTGGTCCGCGAGCCGAGCCGGGACGCCGTTGCGGCGCAGGATCTCGGCGACCCCGCGGCCCCGGCTGCTGAAGACCTGCGCCACCCATGACTGGAAGTCACGGATGTCGGTGTCGGGGAGCAGCGGCACGGGACGGCGGTCGATGAGCAGCAGCCCGCCGTCGACGTTCGGCCGCGGACGGAACGCGGTCGAGGGGACGCGGCGGTCGAGGGTGAAGGTGAACCACGGCCACCACTGCGCGGTCAGCTGGGTGGTGCCGCCGACGCCGGCGCGCTTGCGGGCGACCTCCCACTGGGTGAGGAGTACGGCATGGCGCCACGTCGTCGAGGCGAGCAGGTGGCGCAGGATCGGTGTGGTCAGGTGGAACGGGACGTTGGAGACGACGACCGCGTCCCGCGGTGGCGCGTGACGCAGGATGTCGCCCTCGGCGATGCACACGTGCGTACCGGTCCGTCGGCGCAGCTCGGCGGCCCGGCGGGAGTCGATCTCGACCCCCTCCAGCGGACGGCCCAGCTCGGCCAGCGCCAGGGTGACGGCACCGTTGCCGGTGCCCCACTCCACCAGCGGACCCTGCCGCTGTGAGACGAGATGGACGATGCGGTCGAGTACCGACCTGTCGGTGAGAAAGTTCTGGCCGAGCTCGTGCCGGCCAGGGCGTACGTCGGGCATGGATGCTCCTCGAGAGAAGAAGGAGCCGGGCGGCATGTGGATATCACTCGAGAGCCGCCCGGCAGGGTGCCAGGAGGCGGCGCGAATGCGAACGAGTGCTTCGGTGGGATCCGCGCCGTCAGCGGCGGCGGATCCGAACGATCATCGTCATGCAGCAGTTACCCATGGCGCACACGCTAGCGAGCCGCCGGGCCCGCTCGCATCCGGTTTAGAGCCCCCTGCCGAGTCCGCACAACTGCCGTCTCGGCCGACGCAACTGCCGTCTCGGCCGACGTAGGTGACTACTCGACGTGGTGGAGGCGGCGGGCTACCTCGGCGGTGGAGCCGGAGATCGAGGGGTAGACGGTGAAGGTGTTGGCGATCTGGTCGACGGTGAGGCCCGTCGACACCGCGAGGGTGATCGGGTGGATCAGCTCGGAGGCGCGGGGGCCGACGACGACGCCGCCGATGACGACGCCGGTGCCGGGGCGGGAGATGAGCTTCACGAAGCCGTCGGAGATGCCCTGCATCTTAGCTCGCGGGTTGCCCTTGAGGTCGAGGCGCAGCGTGTCGGCGACGACCTCGCCGGAGTCGACCTGGGCCTGCGAGTAGCCCACGGTGGCGATCTCGGGCGAGGTGAAGACGTTGGCCGCGACCTCCTTGAGGTCCATCGGGATGACCGCGTCGCCGAGGAAGT
Organism: Nocardioides sp. NPDC101246; assembly: GCF_044767415.1. Taxonomy (NCBI): domain Bacteria; kingdom Bacillati; phylum Actinomycetota; class Actinomycetes; order Propionibacteriales; family Nocardioidaceae; genus Nocardioides; species Nocardioides sp. NPDC101246. The sequence continues at coordinate 90,259 of NZ_JBIWNX010000017.1, read as the reverse complement.
GGCGCATCGCGATCCGGCCGGCCATGGCGGCGGTCGAGGCGAGCATGAAGCCGCCGGTGCAGTCGCCGGCTGCGTACACGCCGTAAGCGGACGTACGTGACACCTTGTCGGTGCGGATGAACCCGCCCTCGTCGAGCTCGATACCGGCCTCCTCGAGACCGAGGCCCTCGGTGTTGGGGATCGAGCCGAGCGCGAGGATGCAGTGGCTGCCGGTGACCTCGCGGCCGTCGGTGAGCCTGACCGTGACGACGTCGCCGGAACGGGTCACCGACTCCATCCGCGACTTGCTGAGGATGTTCATCCCCTGCCGCTCGAGTACGTCTTGGAGGACCGTCGCCGCGTCCGCGTCCTCACCGGGGAGGACACGGTCGCGCGAGGAGACCAGGGTGACCTGGGAGCCGAGGTTGAGGTAGGCGTTGGCGAACTCCACACCCGTGACACCCGAGCCCACGACGATCATGTGCGAGGGCAGCTCGTCGAGGTCGTAGACCTGCTCCCAGGTCAGGATCCGCTCGCCGTCGGGCTGGGCGGTGGGCAGCACCCGCGGGCGGGCGCCGGTGGCGATCAGGACCGCGTCGTTCTCGATCGCCTCCTCGGATCCGTCCTGGTCCCGGGTCGCGATCACCTGACGCTTGTCGGCGTCGATGCGCCCGGTGCCCTTGACGATACGGATCCCGCGGCGGGTCAACCGACTCTCGATGTCGCTCGACTGCGCGAGCGCGAGCGACTTCACGCGCTTGTTGACCAGGCCGAGGTCTGCGTAGAGCTCGGTGGCCGGGTCGCCGTGGTGGTCGCGGAAGTTGATGCCCAGGTCGCGGGCGAGCGTCATGTCCGACATCAGCTCGGAGGTGGCGATCAGGGTCTTGCTCGGAACGCAGTCGGTGAGCACCGCGCTGCCGCCGAGGCCGTCACGGTCGACGACCGTGACCTCCGCCCCGAGCTGCTGCGCGACCAGCGCCGCCTCGTATCCGCCTGGACCCCCACCAATGATCGTCACCCGCGCCATGGGCCGCATTCTTTCACGCGCCCGGAGCGGCAGAGTCAGCCCATCGTCTTCTGACCGTCGATGGTCTCCCGGATGATGTCGGCGTGGCCGGCGTGCTGGGCGGTCTCGGCCAGGATGTGGGCGAGAGCGCGGCGGTTGGACCAGCGCGCGCCCGACTCGAACCACGGCGCCTCGGGAAGGGCGTGGTCCGCGTCGAGGTCGACGGTCCGGATCAGCTCGTCGGTGGCGGCAGCCACGTCCTCGTACGCCTTGAGCACACCTTCGAGGGTCTCGTGCTCGGCTAGCACGAAGTCGGCGGCGAACTCGGCGTACTTCTCCGGGGTGAGCTCCTGCGCCACCGCGCCACGGACGATGAAGTCGGCCCACCCCCGCTCGCCGGCTGCCACGTGCTTGATCAGGCCGCCGAGGCTGAGTACGGAAGCGGTCGGGGTGAGCCGGGCCTGCTCGTCGGTGAGGTTGCGGACGGCGAAACGCAGGAAGCCGCGGTGCTTGGCCAGGGTCTCCAGCAGATCGGTGCGCTCGCGGCTCAGGGTGGTGGTGGCGGTCATGGCTCAGCTCCTTGGTGATGTGTCCCTCTGACACCGACAACGCTAGAAGCTCTTCAGGTCAGTTTCTGTCCGTATTCGAAGGGCATCCGAAAAGATCCGCGGACCATTACCCTGCTGGGATGACGAGCCCCGCGAACCCGACCCGCAGCGACGCGGTCCGCAACCGCGACCTCCTGGTCACCGCCGCCCGTGAGGTGCTCGCCGAGCAGGGTCTGGACGCGCCGATGTCGGCGGTCGCCAAGCGCGCCGGCGTCGGCCAGGGCACCCTCTACCGGCACTTCCCCGACCGCCTCGCCCTGGCGACCGCCGTGCTGGAGGAGAACGTACGCGACATCGAGCAGGTCGCCGCCCGCCCGGATGCCACGCTGGCCGACGTGCTCGGCGTCATCACCTGGCAGATGATCCACTCGACCGCGTTCCTCGGCATCATCCGTTACGGCGGCGAGGAGACTTCCCTCTTCCTGGCCGACCGCGTACGCGCCGCCGTCGACGGACTCCCGAAGGGGGCCTACGGCACCGACGACCTCATGCTCGCCGTCGCGATGGTCTCCGGCGGGGCCCACGGCCCGACACCGGAGGCGCGCGAGAGCACCGCCCGCCGGGCATGGGGGCTGCTCGGGATCGAGATCGGCGCGGTCACGCCCGGCGTCTGACCGGCGTCTGAGCGCTAGGCGGCGGACCAGCCGCCGTCGGAGGCGACTACGGCCCCGTTGATGTTGACCGAGTCGCGTGAGAGCAGGAAGGTGATCGAGGCGGCGAGCTCCTCGGCGGTGGCGATCCCCGGGATCGCGACGCGCATCCCGGCCGTCCGGGACGAGCCGTAGGGCGCGCCCTCGGGCACGTGGATGCCGGTCGCGACCGCGCCCGGAGCGAGCGCGTTGATGCGCACCCCGGTCCCCGCGTACTGGAACGCCGCCGACTTCGTCAGGCCGACGAGGGCGTGCTTCGAGGTCGTGTACGCAGCACCGGCCGCCGAACCGCGGAGCCCGGCCTCGGAGACGACGTTGACGATCCGGCCCTCGCCGGCGGCGAGCATCACGGGCAGCACCGCTCGCATCAGCCGCATCGGCCCGTCGACGTTGACCGACAGGCAGCGCGCCCAGATCGTGTCGTCGATCTCGTGCGGGGCGGCGTCGTCGTCCATCACGCCGGCCACGTTGGCGAGCGCGTCGACGCGCTCCCCGGCCGCGGCCAGGACCGCGGCGGCGGTCTCGGGCGCGGTGATGTCCGCGGCCAGCGCGTGGAACCTCTCGCCCAGCTCGGTCGCGGTCGTGGACAGCTTCTCGGCCGAGACGTCGATCCCGACCACCCGTCCACCCTCGCCGACGATCCGGGCCGCGACCGCCTTCCCGATCCCGCCCGCGGCCCCGGTGACCACCACCGTCTGGCCGGCGAACCGGCCACCGGTGAGCGCCTCGGTCCAGGGCTGGGGCGAGCCGATCTCGACGCCGAGATCGGCCGGCACCGCAGCCACGGTCGCCGTCACCGCATCGGCGGTCGGCACCCCGTCCGGGATCACGCCGGTCTCGGCGACACCGACAAGCAACCCGACGACCTCGGCCGGGAACCTGCCACCGGACATCTCCACGAGCTTGTCCAGAGGCAGACCGAGCGCCGGCGCCAGCGCCTCCTCGGTGCCGCCGCCGGCCGCGATGATGCCGCGCAGGACCTTGCCGGCCACCGGATGGGCCAGGAAGCTGCGTACGGGCGAGGAGGGGGTGAGCGTCGACATGACGGCGGCCTTTCGTCGGAGGCGATCCGGACACACTTGTCCGTTTCGGTTATCGTAACCGCGAATGCCGCTCGGGGCACTTCGCGACCTCGTCGGCGCTCCGGGCACACCGCACCCCACGAGAGGAGCCGCGCCATGACCCTGCCGCGCTGCCAGAACCCGGTCACCCACGAGCGCGCCGCCCAGATCGGCGAGCGCTACACCGCCGAGCGCGAGCGCCGGGTACGTCCCGACGGGACGGCGCAGTATCGACCGGCCGCGGCCGAGTTCGGATACTTCGCCGAGGACCCCTACACCGAGCGCGCCGAGCGCGAGCCGGTCCGCGACGTGGTCGATGTCGCGGTCGTCGGCGGTGGCTTCGGCGGCATCCTCGCCGGCGCGCGGCTGCGCCAGCAGGGCATCGGGTCGGTGCGCGTGGTCGAGAAGGGCGGAGACTTCGGCGGCACCTGGTACTGGAACCGCTACCCCGGCATCCACTGCGACATCGACGCGGCCGTCTACCTCCCGCTGCTCGAGGAGACCGGGTACATACCGCGATGGAAGTACGCCCCCGGCGAGGAGATCCGCCAGCACGCCGTGCGCATCGCCGAGAAGTTCGACCTCTACGAGAACGCGCTCTTCTCGACCGCTGTGACCTCGCTGACCTGGGACGACACCGACCAGCAGTGGCTGGTGACCACCGACCGCGGCGACGAGTTCCGGGCGACGTACGTCATCACGGCGACGGGCACGCTGACCGAGCCGAAGCTGCCCGGCATCCCCGGGATCGAGTCGTTCACGGGTCACACCTTCCACACCTCGCGCTGGGACTACGGCTACACCGGCGGCACCCCCGAGGGCGGCATGACCGGCCTCGCCGACCGGAAGGTCGGCATCGTGGGCACCGGCGCGACCGGCATCCAGGCGGTGCCGAAGCTCGCCGAGGACGCCGAGCACCTCTACGTCTTCCAGCGCACTCCCTCCACCGTCGGCGTACGTGGCCAGCGCCCGCTCACCGCCGCCGACCTCGGCGCGGACCGCCCGGGCTGGGCCGGCGAGCGCCGCGAGAACTTCCTGAGGCTCGTCTCCGGCGAGGCTGTCCCGGGCGTCGACGAGGACCTCGTCGACGACGCCTGGACCGAGTCGGCGGCCCTCCTCGAGAAGCTGCTGCCCAGCTTCCGCCGCGACTTCGAGCCGGGCTTCGAGGCCGCGTACGAGGACCTCGACCACGCCACGATGGACCGGATCCGCGCCCGGGTCACCGAGATCGTCGAGGATCCGGCGACCGCGTCCGCGCTCCAGCCCTGGTATCGCTATGCCTGCAAGCGGCCGACGTTCTCCGACACGTACCTGCCGACGTTCAACCGCGACAACGTCACCCTCGTCGACACCGCCGACTCCCACGGCATCGAGCAGATGACCGAGCGCGGCGTGGTCGTGGACGAGGTCGAGTACGAGATCGACGCCCTGGTCTTCGCGACCGGGTTCTCCGTCGGCGTCTCGGGGATCACCTCGGGCAGGCTGCCGGTGACCGGTCGAGGCGGGGTCCAGCTCCTCCACGCCTGGGCGGCCGAGGGGCCGCGGTCCTTGCACGGCTTCGCGTCCAACGGCTTCCCCAACCTGCTCAAGATGGGTTCGCTGCACAACGCCAACAGCGTGAACTTCAGCCACATCCTCGACGAGCAGGCCGTCCATGCCGCGGCGCTCGTCGCCGCTGCCGAGGCGCGGGGAGCCGTCATCGAGCCGTCCCGCGAGGCCGAGGACGCCTGGGCCCACCGGCTCACCCAGGGCGCCCCGAAGCACGCCTGGTTCCACGCCGAGTGCACTCCGGGCTACTACAACGCCGAGGGCGCCGGACGCTCCGACGCCCCCACCGGCTACCCGGGCTCCGCCGTCGCCTTCCACGAGGAGCTCCGCGCCTGGCGCGAGACCTCCGTCGAGGAGGCGCTGCGCATGCACTGAAGGGTCAGCCGACGACCCGCTGCTGGATCCAGTCCATCGCCCGGTCGGGGAGCACCCTCCGCGCGGCCAGGATCGGCTTGGCACCGAAGCCGACGGCGTACCTCGTCCGGGGGCGCTTCGCGGTCACCGCCTTCTCGATCGCGCGGGCGACGACATCGGGGTCGGAGGCCAGCCGGGCCATGGCGTCGCCTTCCAGCGACGACGCCATCTTCTCGACGAGCTCCGCGTAGGGGCCATCGCCGGAGACCTTGCGGCCGGACTCCATCGCGATGTCGCCCCACTCGGTGGCGATCGCCCCGGGCTCGACGACCACGACGTCGACGCCGAACGGCGCCAGCTCGACGCGCAGCGCGTCCGAGAGACCCTCGACGGCGAACTTGCTGGCGTGGTACCAGCCGCCGAACGGCGTCGTGATCTTCCCGCCGATCGAGGTGATGTTGACGATCGTGCCGCTGCCGCGCTCACGCATCCCCGGCACGACCAGCTGGGTGAGCCGGGCCAGGCCGAAGAGGTTGACCTCGATCTGGCGTCGCGCCTCCTCCAGCGGCACCTCCTCGATCGAGCCGTAGGACCCGTAGCCGGCGTTGTTGACCAGCGCGTCCACCCGGCCCTCCTCGGCCAGGATCTTCTCGACGCCGGCCACCATCGCGGCGTCGTCGGTCACGTCGAGCGCCAGCGGTCGTACGCCATCTGGCTCGAGCTCCGCCAGGCGGTCGATCCGCCTGGCGGCGCCGTAGACGATCCATCCGGCCCGCGCCAGGCGGCGGGCGGTGGCAGCGCCGATGCCCGACGAGGCACCGGTCACGAGGGCGACCTTGGTCATTGTCCCAACTCCTAACTGAAAGGTTAGTTAGAAGTGAACACGCCCTCTCCGCGTTTTTCAACCAACCGGTTAGAAACTACGCTGGCCCTCATGCCGCCACGTGACGCCGACGCGACCCGCAGCCGGTTGCTGACCGCTGCCGCAACCGAGTTCGCCCGCTACGGCGTCGCCGGCGCGCGGGTCGAGCGGATCGCGGCCGCCGCCCAGTCCAACAAGGCGCAGATCTACCACTACTTCAACAGCAAGGACGGCCTCTTCGCGGCTGTCATCGGCGCGCACGTCGAGGCGACCTTCGCCACCGACTACTTCGACGCCACCGCCCTTCCCGAGACCGCGGCGGCGATCTTCGACACCTTCGTCGACAACCCCGAGCTCGCCCGCCTCGCCCACTGGCTGCGCGTCGAGGCGACCAGCCTGGACGCCCCGATGCCCGCGCTGGAGGACGCCAACGCGGCCAAGATCCGCGCCATCGAGAAGGCACAGTCGGACGGGATCGTCACCGACCGCTTGCCCGCGGCCGTTCTCCTCGGCCTCATCGTCACCATCGCCTCGGCCTGGACCGACCTGCCGCCCGGCTTCGACATGATCGAGCGGGACTTCACCGTCGCTCAGCAGCGGGAGTTCGTCATCGAGTCGGTACGCAGGCTCGTCGCTCCCTAGCTGGGGGCGGGTCGGCGCGGCGCGCCATTTTCCCGCCATGGCGGGGAAATGGCGCCTAGCCCCGCGCCCACCCACCGGATTTTCCCGCCATGGCGGGATTCTGCACCCCACCCGCCACCACCCGTCTCGCACATCCCCGCCATGGCGGGGAAATGCCGCGTGGCCGGCACCCCTCAAGGGCACCGGCCACGTCGGGCGCTGCAGGATCAGAGGTTGATCATGTGACCCGCGATGCCGTGGATGGCCTCCTTGACGGCCTCCGAGAGCGTCGGGTGCGCGAAGATGTTGCGCCCGATCTCGTCGGCGGTGAGGTCCCACTGCTGCGCGAGGGTAAGCGCCGGGAGCTGCTCGGTGACGTCCGGGCCGATCATGTGAGCACCCAGGAGCTCGTTGTGCTCGGCGTCGGCGACGATCTTCACGAAGCCGACAGCGTCGCCCAACCCCATCGCCTTGCCGTTGGCCGAGAACGGGAACTTCGCCGTCTTGACGTCGTAGCCCTTCTCCTTGGCCTGCTCCTCGGAGTAGCCGAAGGAGGCGATCTGGGGCTGGCAGTAGGTCGCCCGCGGCACCATGTCGAAGTTGATCTCCATGGTCTCGGCACCGGCGATGGTCTCGGCGGCGACGATGCCCATGGCCTCGGCGACGTGGGCGAGCATGAACTTCCCGGTGCAGTCGCCGATCGCGTACACGTTCTCGACGTTGGTGCGTCCACGGCCGTCGATGGCGATGGCCTTGCGATCGGTCAGCTCGACGCCGACGTTCTCCAGGCCGTAGCCCTCCACGCGGGGAGCGAAGCCGAAGGCGGCCAGGAACTTGTCGGCCTCGATGACGGTCTCCTCGCCACCGCCGGCCGGCGCGACGGTCACGCGCACACCCGAACCGGTGTCCTCGACGGACTTGACGGCGGTCGAGGTGAGTACGTTGACGCCCAGCTTCTTGTAGTGCTTGGCCAGCTCCTTGGACACCTCGGCGTCCTCGGTCGGCACCATCCGGTCGAGGAACTCGACGATGGTGACGTCGACACCGAAGTTCTTCATGACGTACGCGAACTCGACGCCGATCGCGCCGGAGCCGCCGATCACCATGGACTTCGGAACGTTCGAGTCGAGGATCTGCTCCTCGTAGGTGACGATGTTCTTGCCGTTCGGCACCACACCCGGCACCGAGCGCACGGTGGCGCCGGCGGCGATGATCAGGTTGTCGAAGGTGTAGTCGGTGTTCGCGCCGTCCTTCGCGACCGTGATCGACTTCGGACCGGTCAGCGTGCCCCAGCCGTCGATCTCGGTGATCTTGTTCTTCTTCATCAGGAAGTGAACGCCCTTGACGATCCCGGCGCTCACCTGGCGGGAGCGCGCGTGGGTCGTGGAGAACTCGAGGTGGGCGTCACCGACGATCCCGAACTTCTGCTTCTCCTTCGGGTCGTTCAGCGTGTGGGCCAGCTCCGCGTTCTTCAGCAGCGCCTTGGACGGGATGCACCCGACGTTGAGACAGACACCGCCCCAGTACTTCTCTTCGACGACGGCGACGGACTTGCCGAGCTGAGCGGCACGGATGGCGGCGACGTAGCCACCAGGGCCAGCGCCGAGGACGAGAACATCAAAGTGGGTCACACATCAAGGGTAGACCGCCAATAGCAGATAGATCCCAAGCGGGTGAGGACTGGGCGGTAACCTCGTGACCTGTGACTCTCTACGCGGCCTATGGCGTCAATCTCGACCCGGCGCTGATGAGCGAGCGGTGCCCGCATTCGCCGTTGCGTACCACCGGGTGGCTGGGCGGTTGGCGGCTCACCTTCGGGGGCGAAGACAACGTGCTCGGCGACGGACCGACGGCCACGATCGTCCAGGACCCGTTCGAGCAGGTCTTCGTCGCGGTCTACGACGTCGTGGACCAGGACATGGAAGCCCTGGAGAAGTGGGAGCTGGCCGACATCGGCCTCTACTTCAAGACCAAGGTGCGGATCTCCGCGCTCGCCGAGGATCTCCTCTGCGAGACCTACGTCCTGGACACGTACGAAGGTGGCATCCCGGACGCCCGCCAGCTCGGCGCGCTGGCCGACGCCGCCGAGGCGGCCGGGGCGCCGGCCGACTACGTGCACGCACTGCGTACGCGGCCCTGCCGGTCCAACGACTGAGCCGGTCCGGTCAGGTCTAAACTCAGCGAGTGACCACGCCTTACGAACTCGCCAAGAAAGCCGCCTCCGCTCTCGCGGAGAAGACCGGCGTCGAGAAGCACGACATCGCGCTGGTGCTGGGCTCGGGCTGGCTGCCCGCAGTCGACGCGCTCGGCGAGGACTACACCGAGATCGCCACCACCGACCTGCCCGGCTTCAGTGCCGCCGCGGTCGCCGGTCACAGCGGCAAGATCCGCTCGATCCGGGCGGCGAGCGGTCGCAACCTGCTGGTCTTCCTCAGTCGCACCCACTACTACGAGGGCAAGGGCGTCGACGCGGTCGTGCACCCGGTCCGCACCGCGGCCGCCGCCGGCTGCTCGACGATGGTGCTCACCAACGGCTGCGGCGGACTCAACCCGTCCTGGTCGCCCGGCACCCCGGTGCTGATCAAGGACCACATCAACCTCACCGCCACCTCTCCGCTGGTCGGCGCCAACTTCGTCGACCTCACCGACCTCTACTCCTCGCGCCTGCGGGGGCTGGCGAAGCAGGTCGACTCCTCCCTGGACGAGGGCGTGTACGTCCAGTTCCCCGGTCCCCACTACGAGACCCCGGCCGAGGTGAAGATGGCCGGCATCATCGGCGGTGACCTGGTCGGCATGAGCACCACCCTCGAGGCGATCGCGGCCCGCGAGGCGGGGATGGAGATCCTCGGGATCTCGCTGGTCACCAACCTCGCCGCCGGCATCTCTGACCAGCCGTTGAACCACGCGGAGGTGCTGGAGGCTGGGCGCAGTGCGGCTGCTCGGATGGGTGGGTTGTTGAGCAACCTCGTTCCCAAGATCTGAGCCTGGTTCGTCTCTCACCGTTTCTTCGGGGCTGGGGTGGGCCGCCGACCCGATCTCTGAGGGTCTTCTCGACCTGGCCCGGAGTCAAGGACGGCCTGCGGCCGCCGGCTACGCCGGTCGCCTTCGGCGATCCTTGACACCGGACCATGTCGAGAAAAGATTTGGCTGGCTATCGGGGCGGCGGCCCGGGTGTGGTCGCGGGGAACCGCCCCGGGCTAGGGGACGGCTGCTCCGGGCGAACGAAAATTCGTTCGCCCCACCGAGCAGGGACTCCTGCAGCGGAAAGAAAATTCCTTCCACCAGCAGAACCCACACCCGGCGGAGACCAACTCACACGGCGAACGAAAATTCGTTCACCAACCACCCCACTCGCCCGCACCGGCGAAGCGATCAGCCGATTCCCAAGCCCGTACCAACCCGAATTCTCCGCACCAAACCCCTGCCGCCGACCCGATAGCCAGCCAAGTCCTTTCTCGGCGACGGCCGGTGTCAAGGATCGCCGAAGGCGACCGGCGTCAGCCGGCGGCCGCAGGCCGTCCTTTACTCCGGACGCCGCCGAGAACACCCTCCCCGAAAGGGTCGGCGGCAAACCCCAACCACAAACAAGCATCAGCCCAACAGAACCGAAGCCGATCGTCGATCTCAGCCACCCGATGACCTAGGGTCAGATCCATGGTCCCCACAGATCACTCCGCGCTCGTCGTCCAGGCCAGGGAATGGCTTGCCGATGACCCGGACGCACAGACCCGAGCAGAGCTCGAGAGCCTCCTGACCTCCACCGCCCCGGGGGCCACGGCCGAGCTGGCCGACAGGTTCTCGGGCATGCTGCAGTTCGGCACCGCCGGGCTGCGGGGCGCGCTCGGGGCCGGGCCGAACCGGATGAACCGGGTGGTCGTGATCAAGGCTGCCGCGGGGCTGGCCCGCTACCTGCTCGCGACCGGCGCGCAGGGGCCGGTGGTGATCGGCTACGACGCCCGGCACAACTCCGACGTCTTCGCCCAGGACACGGCCGAGGTGATGACCGGAGCGGGACTCCACGCGTTGGTGATGCCGCGCTCGCTCCCGACGCCGGTGCTGGCGTACGCCGTCAAGGCGCTGGACGCTAGCGCGGGGGTGATGGTGACGGCCAGCCACAACCCGCCGCAGGACAACGGCTACAAGGTCTACCTCGGTGACGGGTCGCAGATCGTGCCGCCGGCCGACGTCGAGATCGCGAAGCGGATCGCGGCGGTCGACAAGGTGAGCTCGGTCCCGCAGGGTCCGGCCGGCCAGACGATCAGCGAGGACCTCGTCGACAGCTACCTCGACACGGTCGTCGGGCTCCTCACCGAAGGCGGCGCGCGCGACCTCGAGACCGTCTACACGCCGCTGCACGGTGTCGGCGGCGACCTGGTGCACCTGGCGATGAAGTTCGCCGGCTTCCCCGCGCCGTTCGTGGTCAAGGAGCAGGAGCGGCCCGACCCCGACTTCCCGACCGTGGCGTTCCCCAACCCCGAGGAGCCCGGCGCGATGGACCGGGCGATGGCACTCGCCAGCAAGAAGGGCGCCGACCTGGTCATCGCCAACGACCCCGACGCCGACCGCTGTGCCGCCGCCATCCCTGTCGGCAAGAAGTGGCGGATGCTGACCGGTGACGAGGTCGGCGCGCTGCTCGCGACCCACCTGATCCGCAAGGGCGTGAAGGGGACGTACGCGGCCTCGATCGTCTCCTCCTCGCTGCTCGGCAAGATCGCCGCGGCCGCCGGGCAGGCCTACGCCGAGACGCTCACCGGCTTCAAGTGGATCTCCCGCGCCCCCGGGCTCGCGTTCGGCTACGAGGAGGCGCTGGGCTACTGCGTCGACCCCGAGCACGTACGCGACAAGGACGGCATCTCGGCGCTGCTGCTCCTGTGCGAGCTGGCCGCGTCGCTGAAGGCGGAGGGCCGTGGCCTGGCCGACCTGCTCGACGAGCTCGCGGTCGAGCACGGCCTGCACGCCACCACCCAGCTCTCCGTCCGGCTCGAGGACCCGGCTCAGATCGCCGGCGCGATGCAGCGCCTCCGCGACCGGCCGGTGACCGCCCTGGCCGGGGCCGCCGTGCAGCAACTCGACGACCTCACCACCGGTATCGGCGGCCTGCCGCCGACCGACGGGATCCGCTATCAGCTGGCCGGCGGGTCACGGGTGATCGTGCGACCGAGCGGCACCGAGCCGAAGATCAAGTGCTACCTCGAGGTCGTCGAGCCGGTCGCCTCGCCGGAGGCACTGCCACAGGCCCGTACGGACGCCGAGATCGCCCTCGGCGCGCTCAAGGTCGACATCCGCGCGGCGATGGGGCTGTAGAGCTTCCCGCTGGTCGAGCGGCGGCTCGACCAGCGGGGTCAGACCAGGAGCAGGACCACGAAGACGACGGCCACGACGCCGGTGGCGGCGATCAGCGGCCAGTCCCAGCTGCGGCGTACGTCCTCGGCGAGAGCGAACTGCTCGTCGGAGTCGCGCTTGATCCGGCGCCGGTCGCGGGCATCCTGGGCGAGCGCGTTGAGCCGGTCCTCGATGAAGTCGGCGTGGTTGCTCAGCGGTTTGTGGTCGCGCTTGGCGCCCTTGATCGCTTCCCGCATCGGACGCCCGATGGCACCGCTGACGTAGGTGTGGCCGCCCGCGTAGGCGCCGAGGGTGCGGCCGACCGAGACGCTCTCCAGGGCGGCCATCGGGAAGCGCACCGTCGAGTACAGGTGGTGGAGCACGAAGTCGCCCTCGCTGACGCCGACCCTGGTGCGGATGAACGCGGCGTACGCGACCAGCGCGAAGAGCACCCCGCCGGCCGTCGTCTCGGGGTGCCAGCCGGTGACGGCATCGATCACGATGACCGCGATCGCGCCTCCTGCCGCGAGGAATCCCCACGTGGTGCTGCTGGAGTTGCGGAACCACTCCTCGGGCTGATCATCGCTCACGGCGCAAACCTTAGCCTTCGCGCGGTAGGTGCATATGCTGAGCCTGTGCCTACCCCCGCAGAGATCGCGAAGCTGATCGATCACACCCTCCTCAAGCCCGAGGCGACCCGCGCCGATGTCGACGCGCTGATCGCTGAGGCCGCCGAGCTCGGCACCTACTCGGTGTGCGTCTCACCGTCGATGCTCCCGGTCACTGTTCCGGCCGGCCTGAAGGTCGCCGTGGTCTGCGGCTTCCCGAGCGGCAAGCACCTCTCCACCGTCAAGGCCGCGGAGGCGGCGGCGGCGGTCGAGGCCGGTGCGGACGAGATCGACATGGTCATCGACATCGGCGCCGCGAAGGAGAAGCGCTACGCCGACGTCGAGGCCGACATCGCCGCCGTGCGCGCCGCGGCCCCGGCCCCGACGGTGCTGAAGGTGATCATCGAGTCCGCCGCGCTGGAGGACGACGAGATCGTGGGCGTCTGTCGCGCTGCCGTCGACGCCGGCGCGGACTTCGTGAAGACCTCCACCGGTTTCCACCCCGCCGGTGGCGCCAGCGTCCACGCCGTGGAGCTGATGCGCGAGACCGTCGGCCCCGACCTCGGCGTCAAGGCCTCGGGCGGCGTGCGGACCATGGAGCAGGCCGAGCAGATGATCGCCGCCGGGGCGACCAGGCTCGGGGTCTCGGGCTCGCGCGCGCTGCTGGCGGGGTCGGCTCCCGGCGCCGGCTACTGACTTCGGCCCGGCACAGGCGAGAATGCTCCGGTGCGCGCTCAGGTCATCGTCCTCGCCGGCCCATCGGGCGCCGGCAAGTCCCGCCTGGCCGAGCGGCTCGGCCTGCCGGTCCTGAGGTTGGACGACTTCTACAAGGACGGCTCCGACCCCTCGCTCCCCCGGATCACCGAGGGCCCCAACGCGGGCCTGGTCGACTGGGACCACCCCGACTCCTGGCATCCCGACGACGCGATGAAGGCGATCACGGCGCTCTGCGAGACGGGCACCGCCGACGTACCCGTCTACGACATCGCCCACGACGGCCGCACCGGCTGGCAGTCGCTGACCCTCGGGGACGCGCAGTTCTTCGTCGCCGAGGGGATCTTCGCCCAGGACATCGTGGCCGGGTGCCGCGACGCGGGCCTGCTGGCCGTCGCCTACTGCGTCACCCACTCACCGACGGTGACCTTCTGGCGCCGGCTCACCCGCGATCTGCGCGAGCGCCGCAAGCCACCGTTCGTGCTGGTCAAGCGGGGCCTGGCGCTGATGCGCGCACAGCCGCAGGTCGTCGCGGACGCGGTCGCCAAGGGCTGCACCGCGGTCTACCCGAAGCACGGCTACGTCGCCATCGGACGGCTCACAGGGCCGCGTACGCGTCCTTGATCTCGTGGATCAGGTCGACCCGCTCGTCGTAGGGCAGGAACGCGGACTTCATCGCGTTGGTCGTCAGCCGCTGGAGCTCGGGCAGCCCCCAGCCGAAGGCCTCCACGATGCCGGCCATCTCCGCCGACATCGAGGTCCGTGACATCAGCCGGTTGTCGGTGTTGATGGTGACTCGGAACCCGAGGTCGTAGAGCAGCCCGATCGGGTGCTCGGCGATCGACTTCGCCGCCCCGGTCTGCACGTTGGAGCGAGGGCAGAGCTCGAGCGGGATCCGCCGGTCCCTGACGTACGCGGCGAGCCGGCCGAGCCGCGGCGCCTCGCCCTCCTCGAGGGTGATGTCGTCGACGATGCGTACGCCGTGCCCGAGCCGGTCGCAGCCGCAGGGGTGCACCGCCTCCCAGATCGAGGGCAGCCCGAACCCTTCGCCGGCGTGGATGGTGAACCGCATGTTGTCGGCGGCGAGCTGCTCGAACGCCGCCAGGAACCGGCTCGGCGGGAAGCCCTTCTCCGGGCCTGCGATGTCGAACCCGGCGACGCCGCGGTCACGCCAGGCCACCGCGAGATCGGCGATCTCGGTGGCATGGGCGGCCTGCCGCATGGCGGTGAGCAGCTGGCGTACGACGATCTTCCGACCGCTCGCCGCGACCTTCGCCATGCCCTCGTCGAACCCGGCCTGTACTGCCGCGACGACCTCCTCCAGCTCGCCACCGTTGGCCAGGTGCAGCTCCGGTGCCCAGCGGACCTCGGCGTAGACGACGCCGTCCTCGGCGAGGTCCTCGACGCACTCCCGCGCCACCCTCGTCAGCGCGGGCAGCGTCTGCATGACGGCGAGGGTGTGCGCGAAGGTGTCGAGGTAGCGCTCCAGCGACCCCGAGTCCGCGCTGGTCACGAACCACTCCTCCAGCGCGACCGGATCGTCCTGGGTCCCCTCCGGCAGCCGGTGGCCCACCTCAGCGGCGAGCTCGACCAGTGTCGAGGGACGTACGCCACCGTCGAGGTGGTCGTGGAGCAGCACCTTCGGGGCGGCCTTGATCTGCATGTCGGACGGTTCCATGGGCCCATTATTCCGTATGCCGCTAGATTCCGGGGGTGCGTACATTCACCACTCTCCAAGAAGTATCCGACGCCGCAGGCACCGAGATCGGCACCGGCGAATGGCTCCAGGTCGACCAGGACCGCGTCAACGCCTTCGCTGACGCCACCGGCGACCACCAGTGGATCCACGTCGACGAGGAGCGGGCCAAGGAGGGACCGTTCGGGGGCACCATCGCCCACGGCTACCTGACGCTGTCGCTGATCCCCTACCTCGGTGTCAGTGTCTACTCGCTGGAGACGCCGGGCGCGAAGCTCAACTACGGCCTCAACAAGGTCCGGTTCCCCACCCCGGTCCTGGTCGGCTCCCGGATCCGTCCGGTCATCACCTTCGGCGAGGTCACCGAGCTCCCCACCGGCCTCCAGCTCGTCGTGAAGACCACGATCGAGATCGAGGGTTCGGCCAAGCCCGCATGTGTCGCCGAGTCGGTCGTGCTCCTGCTGGAGGCCTGAGCCCCGCTCAGGAGTAGTCGGCCCACAGACGCTGGGTCGTGCCGTCGACGGTCATCTGGCCACCGTAGGGCAGGATCCACTGCGGTCGGGTGTGCCCGAACGGTGGGCCGACGACGACCACGGCGTCGGGGTTGTAACGAGCGACGGTCTCGATCGCCGCGTCGCGCTGCTCGGCGCGCTTGGCGGCGCGCTCCTCAGCGCTCGGGCGACGCTCGAAGTCGGACGTCGGCGGGCGAGCCACGACCACCGCGTCGATCGCCTCGAGCAGCCCGCGCTCGCCCAGCGAGCGCGCGATCCAGCCGAACTCCTGCGCCGGGATGAGCTCCTCGGAGGTCTCCAGCAGGAGTACGCCACCCGCCACCACCCCCGGGTCGGCCGGGAAGCGTCCGGCGGTGAGCGCCCACTGGAGGATCTCGATGCAGCCGCCCCAGGTGCGGCCGGTCACCTCGCGGGCCGGCCCGGCCCAGGTCCAGGGCTCGGTCGCCTCACGCTCGCCGTACTCGGTCAGCGCGCGCAGGTCGTTCCAGTCGCGGCCGATGTCCTCGGACTCCCCGGGCTCGGTGATCTCGAGCCGCTCGCCGGTCAGCAGCGCCGCCTTCAGCGAGGCCTCGTGGATCGGGTCGAGCCCCGGGCCCGGCCCGAGGTGGACCTGGGTCGAGCCGCCGTGGAACGCCGCGACGCCGTTGGTCCACAGCCAGTTGAGCAGGTTGGTGTTGTCGCTGTAGCCGAGGAACGGCTTCGGGTCCTTTCGGACCATGTCCGCGTCGAGGTGCGGGATCACGGTGATCTGGTCCTCGCCCCCGATGGTCGCCAGCACCGCCCGGATCTCGGGGTCGCCGAACGCGGCATTCAGGTCGGCCGCGCGCTCCTGCGGGGTCGCGCCGAGCTTCCGGGTCGTCGGGTACTCCACCGGCACCAGCCCGGTCACCTCGGTCAACCGCGCCAGCGCCTGCTCGTGGATCGCCGGCCCCACCCCCGGCGCGGCGAAGGAGGGTGACAGGACGGCGACCTTGTCGCCCGCGACGGCCTTGGGTGGCTTGACGATCTTCATGTACGAAGTCTGACGTGCCGCCACCCTCGAGAGCGACGGGTTATCCATGCCGTTCGCTGGTCGAGTCAGGCGATCCGGTCGAGAATCAGCGGCGTCGCCGCGTACGCAGCCCCGTCCCCGATCTCGTAGCCACCCTCCAGCGCGGCGAGCGCGCGCTCGAAGCGTTCGGGGGTGTCGGTGTGGAGCGTGAACAGCGGCGCACCAGCAGCGACCGAGTCGCCCGGACGAGCGTGCCAGGTGACGCCGGCACCGGCCTGGACGGCGTCCTCCTTGC
The DNA here is from genome assembly GCF_044767415.1 of Nocardioides sp. NPDC101246. Lineage (NCBI taxonomy): Bacteria > Bacillati > Actinomycetota > Actinomycetes > Propionibacteriales > Nocardioidaceae > Nocardioides > Nocardioides sp. NPDC101246. The sequence goes on along the minus strand of NZ_JBIWNX010000017.1, from coordinate 73,432 downwards.
GCTCCCGCCCGGCGCCGAGGCGCCAGGCCGCGAGCCCGACGGCCATTGCGTCGAGCCGGGTCAGCACGCCAGCGGTCGGCGCGGTGATCACGTGGGTCTCGCGGGCGACCGGCAGCGTCGCCGTGGGGTCACCGCCCTGCGCCGAGATCATCGCCCGCCAGGTGTCCATGGCCTTGCCGGAGGCGAGTACGTCGGCGGGGTCCGGGCCGGAGACGCCGGCGGCGGCCAGCATCTCCCGCGCGAGCGCGACGGTGAGCTCGACGACATCTGCGGGCCCGCCGCCGGCCAGGACCTCGACGGACTCGGTGACCTCGATCGCGTTGCCGGCGGTCAGGCCGAGCGGGGTGGCCATGTCGGTCACGAGCGCGACCGTGTTGACGCCCGCGTCGGTGCCGAGGTCGACCATGGTGCGCGCCAACTCCTGCGCGGAGGCGAGCGTCTTCATGAACGCCCCGGCGCCGACCTTGACGTCGAGCACCAGCGCCCCGGTGCCCTCGGCGATCTTCTTGGACATGATCGAGGAGGCGATCAGCGGGATCGACTCGACGGTGCCGGTGACGTCGCGCAGCGCGTAGAGCTTGCGGTCGGCCGGGGCCAGCCCCTCACCGGCCGCGCAGATCACCGCGCCGACGGAACCGAGCTGCGCCAGCATCTCCTCGTTGGACAGCGACGCCCGCCAACCGGGGATCGACTCGAGCTTGTCGAGCGTGCCACCGGTGTGACCGAGCCCGCGGCCGGACAGCTGCGGCACCGCCACCCCGCACGCCGCGACCAGCGGCGCCAGCGGCAGCGTGATCTTGTCGCCCACGCCGCCGGTGGAGTGCTTGTCGGCGGTCGGCCGGGCCAGGGAGTCGAACGACATCCGCTCTCCCGAGGCGATCATCGCCGCGGTCCACCGCGCGATCTCGCGCCGGGACATCCCGTTGAGCAGGATCGCCATGTTGAGCGCCGACATCTGCTCCTCAGCGACGACCCCGGCCGTGTAGGCCGCGATCATCCAGTCGATCTGCGAGTCGCTCAGCTCGCCGCCGTCGCGCTTGGCGAGGATCACCTCGACCGCATCATGCTGTGACATGGGTACCACCCTAGGCATCAGGCCAGCGCCTCCGGACCGAAGGCGTCAGGAAGGACCTCGGACATCGGCCTCACACCCGAGACGGTCATCAGCAGCAGCTCGGGGCCGCCGTTCTCCCAGAGCAGCTGTCGGCAGCGGCCGCACGGCATGATGACCTCGCCACTGCCGTTGACGCAGACGACGTGGGTGAGACGGCCGCCGCCGGTCATGTGCAGGGAGGAGACCAGCCCGCACTCGGCGCACAGGGTCACTCCGTAGGCCGCGTTCTCCACGTTGCAGCCCTGGAGGAGCCGCCCGTCGTCGGCGTATCCGGCCACTCCGACACGAAAGTTGGAGTAGGGCGCGTACGCATTTTTTGCGGCCTCGACGGCCTGCGTGCGCAGGCCTTCCCAGTCAAAGCCCTCTGCGGCGTACGTCTGCTTCTCGGTCATGGTTCGACCTTAAAGCCTGTCCGGACAACCGAGCGCAAACGAGGCGGCTTAGGCTTCGTCCAGATCAAAAGTTGGTAACCGTTCGCGTAATCCCTGGCAATGCTCGGTCTTTGGGGAGAGCGTTCGGACATGAATGTCCTTTGCGCCGCGTTCCGCGGAGCAACGACCTGGAGGCACCAGTGAAGAACAACATCAAGAAGGCCGCCGCCGGCGGCTTCGCCGCGGTCCTGTCAGCTGCCGCGCTCGCCGCGTGCGGCGGTGAGGCGCCGGCCGAGCGCGCCGGGGAAGGCAACAGCGACTACCTTCCCTGCATCGTCTCCGACTCGGGCGGGTTCGACGACAAGTCGTTCAACCAGCTCAGCTTCGAGGGCGTGAAGGAGGCCGCTGACGAGCTGGGTTCGAAGTACAAGGACGTCGAGTCCAACAGCGAGAACGACTACGCCGCCAACCTCGAGGGTCTCGTCGGACAGAGCTGCGACACCATCGTGACCGTCGGCTTCGCGCTCTCGGCGGCCACCATCGAGTCGGCCAAGGCCAACCCCGACACCGAGTACGTCCTGATCGACGACGCGGCCGACGCCGACTTCGACGGCAAGACCGACGCGGAGAACATCAAGCCGATCCTCTACGACACCGCCCAGGCCGCGTTCCTGGCCGGCTACGTCGCCGCCGACTACACCAAGACCGGCGTCGTCGGCACCTACGGCGGCCAGCCGTTCCCGACCGTGACGATCTTCATGGACGGGTTCAAGCAGGGCGTCGAGTACTACGCGAAGACGAAGAACAAGGACGTCAAGGTCGTCGGCTACGAGGGCGGCGAGAAGGGCTCCTTCACCGGCGAGTTCGTCGCCAACGAGAAGGCCACCAACACCGCCCGCCAGATCATCGACCAGAACGCCGACGTGATCCTGCCGGTCGGCGGCCCGATCTACCAGGGTGCGCTCACCGCCATCGCCGACTCCGGCAAGGACGTCGCCCTGATCGGTGTCGACGCCGACTTCTACGAGACCGACCCGAACACCCAGGACGTCGTGCTCACCTCCATCCTGAAGAACATGAAGACCTCCACCAAGGACGTCATCCTCGCCGCGGGTGAGGACAAGTTCGACGCGACGCCGTACGTCGGCACGCTCGAGAACGACGGGGTCGGCCTGGCGCCGTTCCACAACTTCGAGTCGAAGGTCTCCGAGACCCTCCCCGACGAGATCGACGAGGTCACCGCCGGCATCAAGGACGGCTCGATCAAGGTCAACTCCTACCTGGCGGAGTGACCAACCCGGTGGTCCCGCCCGTCGGGGCCACTACGACGAGGGGGCCGGATGCACCCGGCCCCCTCGCCACGTACCTTCGGAATTTCTCCACCTGCAAGGAATGATCCGTGCCATGAGACTCGCGCTTCGCGACATCACCAAGCGCTTCGGCTCCCTGGTCGCCAACGACCACATCTCCCTGACCGTCGAGCCGGGTGAGATCCACTGCCTCCTCGGTGAGAACGGCGCGGGCAAGTCCACGCTGATGAACGTTCTCTACGGCCTCTACCAGGCCGACGAGGGCGAGATCCTCATCGACGACGAACCGCAGCGCTTCAAGGGCCCCGGCGATGCGATGGCCGCCGGCATCGGCATGGTGCACCAGCACTTCATGCTCATCCCTGTCTTCACCGTCGCCGAGAACGTCATGCTCGGCCACGAGTCCACCGGTTTCGCCGGTCGCCTCGACCTCGACGCCGCCCGCAGGCGGGTCCGGGAGATCTCCGACCGCTTCGGCTTCCAGGTGGACCCCGACGCGCTCGTCGAGGACCTCCCCGTCGGCGTGCAGCAGCGGGTCGAGATCATCAAGGCGCTCTCGCGTGACGCCGAGGTGCTCGTCTTCGACGAGCCGACCGCCGTGCTGACGCCGCAGGAGACCGATGAGCTGATGACGATCATGCGCCAGCTCAAGGAGTCCGGCACGGGCATCGTGTTCATCACCCACAAGCTGCGCGAGGTGCGCGAGGTGGCCGACCGGATCACGGTCATCCGCCGCGGCGCGGTCGTCGGCGAGGCCTCACCGGAGGCCTCCAACGCCGAGCTCGCGGCCCTGATGGTCGGGCGCCCGGTCGAGCTCAAGGTACACAAGGACCCGGCACAGCCGGGCGAGCGCGCGCTCGTCGTCTCCGACCTCACGGTGGTCGACGAGGACGGCTATGTCAACGTCGACTCGATCAGCTTCCACATCGACGCCGGTGAGATCCTCGCCGTCGCCGGTGTCCAGGGCAACGGCCAGACCGAGCTCACCGAGGCGATGGTGGGCCTGGCTCCGCACGTCGAGGGCTCGATCAAGCTCGACGGCCGCGAGATCGTGGGCCGCTCGGTCCGCAAGGCGCTCGAGGCGGGCATCGGGTTCATCCCCGAGGACCGCCAGGTCGAGGGCCTGGTCGGCAACTTCACCATCTCCGAGAACCTCATGCTCAACCGCAGCTTCGACGAGCCCTTCGTCTCCCGCGGATCGCTGAACCTCAAGAAGCTCGACACCTTCGCCAAGGAGAAGCTGGCCGAGTACGACGTACGCGCCCCCGGGGTCTCGACCCTGGCCGGGCAGCTGTCGGGCGGCAACCAGCAGAAGGTCGTCGTCGCCCGAGAACTCTCACGTGACCTGCGACTTCTCGTCGCGGCACAGCCGACGCGCGGCGTCGATGTCGGGTCGATCGAGTTCATCCACCAGCAGATCGTGGCCGCGCGCGACACCGGTGTCCCGGTGCTCGTGGTCTCCACCGAGCTCGACGAGATCGCCGCCCTCGCCGACCGGATCATGGTCCTCTACCGCGGGCGGGTCGTGGGCATCGTGCCCGCCGACACCTCCCGCGACACCCTCGGCCTGATGATGGCCGGCGAGACTCCTGAAGGGATTGAGTCGTGAGTGAGAAGGGGCCGGAGAACGAGCCGGCCGAGACGACCGAGCCGACCGAGCCGACTGGGCCGACCGAGCTGACTGAGTCGGTCGATGAGGTGAAGGCGTCCTCCGACGCCGACCGGGTACCCGAGGCGAGCCGTTGGCACCTGGCGATGCGCGAGATCACCACGGGCAACGCGCTGGTCGCGGTGCTCTCGGTGGTGCTCGCGATGTTCGTCGGGTCGCTGATGATCCTCTTCACCGACGAGGACGTCCGCTACGGGCTCTCCTACTTCTTCGCCCGCCCCTCCGACACGTTCGTCTACGCGTGGGAAGCCATCTCGGGGGCGTACGTCTCGCTGTGGCGGGGTGCGGTCTACAACGACCTGGCCGGGACGTTCACCCAGCAGATCAAGCCGATCACCGAGACGCTGAAGTTCGCCGCGCCGCTGACGCTGGCCGGGCTCGGCATCGGCCTGACCTTCCGCGCCGGGCTCTTCAACATCGGCGGTCGCGGCCAGATGCTGCTCGGTGGCGCCGCCGCCGCGTTCGTGGCGGTCCGGCTCGACCTGCCGATGATCGTGCACCTGCCGCTGGCCATCCTCGCCGGAGCACTCGCCGCCGCGCTGTGGGGCGGCATCGCCGGCCTCCTCAAGGCGCTCACCGGTGCTCATGAGGTGATCGTGACGATCATGCTCAACTACGTCGGCTACTACCTGGTCTTCTACGCCCTGACCCGCAAGTCGCTGCTCCAGGCGCCCGGGTCGGGCAACCCCAAGTCCTCGCCGATGCCGGAGTCGGCGATCCTGCCGGATCTGCTCGGGCCGCAGTTCAACCTGCATGCCGGGTTCCTGCTCGCGGTGCTGGCGACACTCCTCGTCTGGTGGATCCTCAACCGCTCCTCGCTCGGCTACCGCTTCCGCGCGGTGGGCGAGAACCCCTCGGCCGCGAAGGCCGCCGGCATCAACGTCGGGGCGGCCTACCTCAGCGCCTTCCTGATCTCCGGCGCCCTGGTCGGACTGGCCGGGGTCAACCAGGTGCTCGGCTCGGTGACCGACGGCGCGACCAGCGGCCTCGACGCCGGAATCGGCTTCGACGCGATCACGGTCGCGCTGCTGGGACGGTCGCGCCCGTTCGGCATCCTGGCCGCCGGGATCCTGTTCGGCGCGTTCAAGTCCGGCGGCTTCTTCATGCAGGCCTCCGAAGGCATCCCGGTCGACATCGTCTTGGTGATCCAGTCCCTGATCGTGCTGTTCCTCGCCGCGCCGCCCCTGGTGAAGGCGATCTTCCGACTCCCCACGAAGGAGGCCTGAGGACCATGTCCGTTGCCGATCTTCCGGTCGACTCCGACGAACCAGTCGTCGCCGAGCGCATCCCGGGCCTGTGGAAGACGCCCATCGTCATGGCGGTGTTCACCGTGCTGGTGGCGCTGCTCGTCATCCTGGCTCCTCGCACCGGCGACTCCACCTTCAGGTGGAGCCGCGACGGTGACTGGTTCGCCATCCCCGACATCACGCTGCCGGCCAACGCCGTCGTCTGGACGGCCGTGCTGCTGTGCCTGCTGTGCACGGCGTACGCGGCATGGACCGCTCGCGCCGGCCGCAAGACTCCCCTGTGGCTGGTCGCGGCCTTCGCCGTCATCGCGGTGTCCGGGTTCCTGGCCTGGGCGGTCGCGGGCAAGACGCTTCCCGTGGTCGGCCTGCTCGCCGGCGCGCTGGCGCTGGCGGTGCCGCTCGTGTTCGGTGCGCTCGGCGGCGTACTCGGTGAGCGGTCGGGCGTCGTCAACATCGCCATCGACGGGCAGCTGCTCTTCGGTGCCTTCGGCGCCGCGATCGTCGCCTCCATCACCGGCAGCCCCTGGGCCGGCCTGGTGGCCGCGATGGTCGCGGGGATGCTGGTCGCGCTGCTCCTGGGCCTCTTCGCGATCACCTACTGGGTCGAACAGGTCATCGTCGGTGTCGTCCTCAACGTGCTCGTGATCGGCTTCACCAGCTTCATGTTCTCCCAGGTCCTCTCGGAGAACGCCGCGGCGCTCAACAACCCGCCCCACTTCCCGCGCCTGGAGATCCCGCTGCTGTCCGGCATCCCGGTGCTCGGCCCGATCTTCTTCCGCCAGACGGTGCTGGTCTACATCATGTACGCCGCCGTCTTCCTCATCGCCTGGGCGCTCTACCGGTCCAAGTGGGGCCTGCGCGTGCGCGCGGTCGGCGAGCACCCGAAGGCGGCGGACACCGTCGGCATCAACGTGATCGCCACCCGCTACCGCACCGTGCTCCTGGCCGGCGCGATCGCGGGCATCGGCGGGGCCACCTACACGCTCGTCTCGGTGCCGTCCTTCGGTCGTGAGATGACCGGCGGCGCGGGCTATATCGCGCTGGCCGCGGTGATCTTCGGCAAGTGGGACCCGATCAAGGCGACCCTGGCGGCGCTGCTCTTCGGCTTCGCGTCCAACGTCGAGTCCGTGCTCTCGGTGATCGGCTCTCCGGTGCCGTCGCAGTTCATGCTGATGCTGCCGTACGTGGTGACGATCTTCGCCGTCGCCGGCCTCGTCGGGCACTCGCGTGCCCCTGCGGCAGACGGGGTGCCGTACCGAAAGGGCTAGCCCGGGCTAGACCAGCGCGCGGTGGGCGGCGGCTGCCAGTACCTTGGCGCCGACGCCCACCGCGCGTTCGTCGATGCGCAGGTCGCCCTGGTGGAGGTCGTAGGTGGGGCCGCCGGGGGTGCGTACGCCGAGACGGAACATCGAGCCGGCGACCTGCTCCTGGTACCAGCCGAAGTCCTCGCCACCGAGGCTCTGCGCGGAGACGACGGCACCCCGCTCCCCCAGAACGGCGCGGACGCTCTCGACGAGGATCTGGTGGGACTCCTCGTCGTTGCTGACCGGCGGGACACCGCGGGTGTAGTCGACCGCGGCCGTCACTCCGTAGGGCGCGATGATCTCGGCGACGACCTCGCGTACGACGTGCTCGACCTCGCTCCAGGCGTCGCTGTCGAGGATCCGCACGGTGCCTCCGACGGACCCGTGGGCGGGGATCACGTTGTGGATCTGGCCGGCCGTCACCTTGCCCCAGACCACGCTCACGCCGGCCCGGGGGTCCATCCGGCGGCTCAGGATCACCGGCAGCTCGGTGGTCACCTTGGCGAGCGCGAAGACGAGGTCGCCGGTCAGGTGCGGGCGGGAGGTGTGACCGCCGGTGCCGCTGAGGTGCACGTCGATCAGGTCGGCCGCGCTCGTCAGAGCGCCGGAGCGGATCCCGACCCGGCCGACGTCGACGGTCGGGTCGCAGTGCAGCGCGAAGATCCGCTCCACGTCGTCGAGCGCGCCCAGGCTCATCAGGTGCAGCGCCCCGCCCGGCATGACCTCCTCGGCGGGCTGGAACAGCAGGCGTACGCCACCGGGCAGCGGTGACTCGCGATGCAGGTCGGCCAGGGCGAGGCCGGCGCCGAGCAGCGCCGTGGTGTGTACGTCATGGCCGCAGGCGTGCGCGACGCCGGGGACGGTGCTCGTCCAGACGTCGGTGGTGACGTCGTCGACGGGCAGCGCGTCCATGTCGCCGCGCAGCGCGACGACCCGGTCCGCCTGGCCCAGGTCGGCGATCAGGCCGGTCGCAGAGGGCCGGTCGACCTGCCAGCCCGCCTTCTCCAGTCGCTCGGCGATCAGCTCGGTGGTGCGATGCTCCTGCCAGGACAGCTCCGGGTGCGCGTGGATGTCCCGGCGCAGGTCGGTCAGCTCGGCGTCGTAGGCATCGACTCGCTCGGCGAGGAAGGCAGCAGGCTCCAGCATGGTCTTGTCAGACTAATCCTTGTCGTAGGCGGCGAGGATCCTGTCCGCCGCGACAGTCGCCGGAAGCTCCCCGGAGAGCACTTCGTCACGCACCTCGTCGCGGATCGCCTTGACGCCTACGGAGTGCTTGAGCCGCTGGTCGAGCTCGTCTCGGACGAGCGCCCAGGTGAAGTCGAGCTGCTGCTCGGCGCGCTTGGTGCGCAGCCCGTCCTTGCCGAGGTGGGCACGGTGGGCCATCACCTGCTCCCAGACCGAGTCGACCCCGTCGTCGTGGAGCGCCGAGGCGGTGACCACCGGCGGCGCCCACTCCTCACGCGAGCGCACCAGCCGGAGCGCTCCGGCGAGCTCGCGAGCGGCAGCGCGGGCCTCCTGGGCACGGTGGGGGTCGTCGGGGTCGGCCTTGTTGACCGCGATCACGTCGGAGATCTCCAGGATGCCCTTCTTGATCCCCTGCAGCTGGTCACCGGTGCGCGCGATGGTGAGGAACAGGAACGTGTCCACCATCCCGGCCACGGTCACCTCGGACTGCCCGACGCCGACGGTCTCGACCAGCACCACGTCGTAGCCGGCCGCCTCCAGCACCGCCATCGCCTGCACTGTCGCCCTGGCGACCCCGCCGAGGGTGCCGGCGGACGGGGAGGGCCGGATGAAGGCGTTGGGGTCCACGCTCAGCCGGGCCATCCGGGTCTTGTCGCCCAGGACGGAGCCGCCGGTGCGTACCGAGGACGGGTCGACCGCCAGCACCCCGACCTTGAGGCCGTTGGCGGTCAGCCGACTGCCGAGCGCCTCGATGAAGGTCGACTTGCCGACCCCCGGCACCCCGGAGATGCCGACCCGCACGGTGTCGCCCGCCGGGAGCTTGGTGAGCAGCTCGCGCGCGATGTCGCGGTGCTGGGGCTTGGTCGACTCCACCAAGGTGATCGCCCGTGACACCGCCGCCCGCTTGCCGTCGCTGATGCCGTCGAGAAGGTCTTGTACGTCGGGCCCTGGCATGGCCAGCACCTTAGCCAATCGCGCGACGATGTCAGCGAGCGCGCCACAGGGCGTCGCGGACGGCGTCGGGCAGCCGCCCCGCTCGCCCGTCGTCCAGCGGCACCCACGAGACCCCCATCTGCACCGCGTACCAGGCGACGGCGGCGGCGATGATCGCCAGGCCGACGACGGCGACGACCCAGCGCTGCCACGGCGAGGAGGCGGCACGGGCGACCGGCCCGACCGTGTCGCGGACCCGTTGCGAGGCGAGCCAGGCCGCGGCCATGAAGGTCATCGCGGCGGCGTAGAGAACCGCTGTCAGAGGTACGCCGAGACCCAGGCATCCGACCGCGACGGCGGCCGCGATCACTCCCGTCAGCGCGGTCAGCGCCGCCGTGCCGGGGACGGCGCGCAAGAGGTCCCACGGCGAGCGGACCAGCGCCCACGGCCCGTCGTACCACTTCCGCCCGCGTGCCTCCCGGCGCTTGGCCAGGTGGTCGGCGGCCAGCGACGTCGCCCGCAGCAGCCAGACGCCGAGGCCGAGCAGACCGGCTCCCAGGAACGGGTACGCAGCCACGACCCCGGCGAGGATCGCGGCGAGCGCGACCAGGATCAGGAAGTGCATCGGACCCGGCCAGCGTTTGAGGTTGGCGTGCTTGCTGGGCGGGCTCCACCCGGGCTCGGGCGACGGAGCCGGTGGCGGCGCCTGCGGGTCGAACCTGCGCACCACCAGGGGCTCGGCCGGCACGTCGGCGTCGGTCACCGCTGTCGGCGGCACCTCCTCCACCTCCGTCATCGCATCGTCGGCGGCGTCCGGATCGACCAGCGTCGGCTTCAGCTCGGCGCCCGTGGGTGCGGCGGCCAGCGGCATCGTCACCGGCAGCACCTCGGTGACCGCCGAGGCATCGCCTCCCGACCACGGCACCTCGGGCTCCATCAGCCACTCCCGCAGCTCTTCCAGGCCCGGCCGGTCCGCGGGATCCGTCGCCAGCGCCGCCGTCAGGACCTCCCGCATCGAACCGTCGATGCCGTCGAGGTCGTGCTGGCCGCGGCGTACGCGATCCAGGACGGCCATCGAGGGACCGGTCCCGAACGGAGGTCGCCCCGTCAGCGCGTAGGCCGTCGTGGCCGCCCACGAGTGCACGTCGCTGGCCGGCGTCGAGGGCGTCCCCTCCAGGATCTCCGGCGCCAGATAGCCCGGGGTGCCGACCAGCCAGCCGGTGAGCGTGATCTTGGGATCGTCGGCGACCCGGGCCAGCCCGAAGTCGATGAGCACCGGCGTACGCCCCTCCATCACGACGTTGGAAGGCTTGACGTCACGGTGCAGCACGCCGGCGTCGTGGCAGGCCGCGACCCCGCCGGCCAGGCAGCGTGCCAGCCAGAACCGGTCCTCACCGACGACGGGTCCGTCGTCCTTGATCCGGTCGTGCAGCGTCGGCCCCGGCACGTAGCGGGTCGCGACGTAAGGCAGGTCCGCGTAGGGGTCGGCGTCGACGACCTCCGCGATCCAGGGGCTGCGCACCTGCCGCAGCGACCGCACCTCACGCTCCAGCCGGGCACGGGTCTCCTCGTCCCCCACGACATGCGTACGCAGCACCTTCAGCGCCACCCGCTCGCCGGTCTCCTCGTGGCGGGCCAGGTGGACGACTCCCATGCCACCCTCACCGAGCTTGGTGAGGAGCTCGTAGGCGCCGACCCTCACCAGCCCGTCCCCGGATGCCCGCCCGGGGCGTAGGTCCGTCACAGCTCTGAGGCTAGACGAGCCGAACGCCCCCGGCGAGGACATACCGCGGCGGGAGTGTCAGTGGTCGAGCTGCTCCCGCAGACGACCGAGCAGGTCGATGGCGGAGTCGGCGATGACGGTGCCCGGCAGGAAGACCGCGGCCGCGCCCATCTGCTCGAGCGTGGCCACGTCGTCGGGCGGGATGACCCCGCCGATGACGATCATGATGTCCGGGCGCCCCTGCTCCTCCAGCGCCGCCTTCAGCGCGGGGAGCAGTGCGAGGTGACCGGCAGCCAGCGACGAGACCCCGACGATGTGTACGTCGGCGTCGACCGCCTGCTGCGCGACCTCCTCGGGCGTGGAGAACAGCGGGCCTACGTCGACGTCGAAGCCGAGGTCGGCGAAGGCCGAGACCACGACCTTCTGGCCACGGTCGTGGCCGTCCTGGCCCATCTTCGCGACCAGGATGCGCGGCCGGCGACCCTCGGCCTCCTCGAACTCCTTGGTCGCCTTCAGCACGTCGGCCACCTTCGAGTCACCCGACGTCGTCGCCTCATCCCGGTACACACCGGAGATGGTACGGATGACGGCCTGGTGCCGGCCCCATGCCTTCTCCATCGCGTCGGAGATCTCGCCGACGGTCGCCTTCGCCCGGGCCGCGTCGACGGCCAGGGCGAGCAGGTTGCCCTCCAGGTTCGCCCCGGACTTCTCGGCACCGGCAGAGTTCGTGATGGCCTCCAGGGCCCGGCGTACGTCCTCGTCGTCGCGCTCCGCACGCAGCCGCTCGAGCTTGGCGAGCTGCTGCTTGTAGACCTGGTCGTTGTCGACCTTGAGCACGTCGAGCGGGTCCTCGGAGGGGAGCCGGAAGGTGTTGACGCCGATCAGCTTCTGGGCACCGGAGTCGAGGCGCGCCTGGGTGCGGGCGGCCGCCTCCTCGATGCGCATCTTCGGGATGCCCTGCTCGATCGCCTTGGCCATCCCGCCGGCCGCCTCGGCCTCCTGGATGTGGGCCCAGGCGCGCTCGGCGAGGTCGTGGGTGAGCTTCTCGACGTAGTAGGAGCCGCCCCACGGGTCGATGATCTCGGTCGTGCCGCTCTCCTGCTGCAGCAGCAGCTGGGTGTTGCGGGCGATGCGGGCCGAGAAGTCGGTCGGCAGCGCGATGGCTTCGTCCAACGCGTTCGTGTGCAGCGACTGGGTGTGACCCTGGGTCGCGGCCATCGCCTCGATCGCGGTGCGGCCGACGTTGTTGAAGACGTCCTGGGCGGTCAGCGACCAGCCGGAGGTCTGGCTGTGGGTACGCAGGGACAGCGACTTGGGGTTCTTCGGGTCGAACTGGCTCACCAGCCGGGACCAGAGCGCACGGGCCGCGCGCATCTTGGCGACCTCCATGAAGAAGTTCATCCCGATCGCCCAGAAGAAGCTGAGCCGCGGCGCGAACGCGTCGACGTCGAGGCCGGCGGCCAGACCGGTGCGCAGGTATTCGACGCCGTCGGCCAGGGTGTAGGCGAGCTCGAGATCGGCCGTCGCCCCGGCCTCCTGCATGTGGTAGCCGGAGATCGAGATCGAGTTGAACCGGGGCATCTTCGCGGCGGTGTAGGAGAAGATGTCGCCGATGATCCGCATCGACGCCGCCGGCGGGTAGATGTAGGTGTTGCGGACCATGAACTCCTTGAGGATGTCGTTCTGGATGGTCCCGGCCAGCTTCTCGGGCGCGACACCCTGCTCCTCGGCCGCGGCGATGTAGAGCGCCAGCACCGGCAGCACCGCACCGTTCATCGTCATCGAGACGGACATCTCGTCGAGCGGGATGCCGTCGAACAGCGTCCTGGTGTCGTAGATGGAGTCGATCGCGACGCCGGCCATGCCGACGTCGCCGCGCACCCGCGGGTGGTCGGAGTCGTAGCCACGGTGGGTGGCCAGGTCGAAGGCGACGCTCAGGCCCTTCTGGCCGGCCGCCAGGTTGCGGCGGTAGAACGCGTTGGACTCCTCCGCGGTCGAGAACCCGGCGTACTGCCGGATCGTCCACGGCTGGGTCGTGTACATCGTCGGGTAGGGCCCACGCAGGAACGGGCTCAGGCCGGGGAAGGTGTCGAGCGCGTCGAGACCCTCGAGGTCCGCAGGCCCGTACGCCGGCTGGATCTCGATGCCCTCGGGGCTCAGCCAGCCCGCACCGGTCGCCTCGGCGGACGGGCCTGTCGCGCCCCCGCCGTTGAGCGGGATGCCACTGAAGGATCCGGGAATCGTCATGAGAGCTTCTCCCTCGTAGCGGTCAGGAAGGCGAGCGCGTCGACACCCATCGAGGCGGCGTCGTCCACCTCGGCGTCGACGGCGTCGGGCTTCCCGGCGATGATCACGTGCGTGGCGCCGGCCTCGCGGAGGGCCGCGATCGCGGCCGCGCCCCACTCGGCGTACGTCTTGTCGGATCCGGCCAGGCAGACGACCGGTGGCGTGCCGGCCGCACGGTACTTCCCGGCCAGCTCCTCGGCGTCCGCGGTCGCACCCGCGACCTCGACGCCGATGCCTCCAGCGGCGAGCAGGTTGGTCGCGAAGGTCGCCCGGGCGGTGTGCTGGGCGACCGTGCCGAGGGTGGCGAGGAAGACCTTGGCGGTGGCTGGGGTGTCCCGCAGGGCCTCGAAGGAGGCGCCGTAGCGCACGACCCGCTCGTTGAGAGGATCGCTCGGCCGCGAGGGCAGCGTCTCGGCGAGGTTGGGGAACTCGGTGAGCCCGGTGATCGGCCGCTTGCGGCGGGCGATCGCCTTCTCCCGCGCGGCCGAGACAGCGGCGATCCGGTCGCGGAAGGGCGAGAAGTCGTGGCCTCCGACGGCGTTGGCCCCGGTCCATTCCTCCTCGAGCTGGATGAACGCCTCCCAGCCGGCGGCGGCCATGTCGGCGGTCAGCTGCTCGACGGCGAAGGAGCCGCCGGCGGGGTCCGCGACGGCCGCGACATGGGACTCGTCGATCAGCAGGTGGGACACGTTGCGGGCGATCCGTCGCCCGAACCCGTCAGGGACGCCGTTGGCGGAGTCGAAGGGCAGCACGGTCACCGCGTCCGCGCCGCCGACGCCGGCGGCGAAGGCGGCGACGGTGCCGCGCAGCATGTTCACGTAGGGGTCGTACTTCGACAGCATCGGCCGCGAGCTCACCGCGTGGATGCGCATCTCCACGCCCTCGGCCCCGGAGAGCTCGAGGACTCGTGCCCACAGCTGCCGGGCAGCCCGCAGCTTGGCGATCGTCGGGAACTGCTCGTCGGTGGCCGCGAACCGGAACTCGATGAGGCTCGCCGCGACGGCGGGCGAGAACCCCGCCTCGGTCAGCGCGCGCAGGTAGGCGACGCCGACCGCGATCGACCAGCCGAGCTCCTGCACGTCGGACGCGCCCAGATCGTGCGCCGCCGTGGCGTCCACCACGATCGCGCGCACGCCGATCCCCTGTGCGAGACGGGCGAGGTCGACCAGCTCGGCGAACGCCTCGTCGGGCGCCAGCGGCAGGTCGCGCAGCAGCGCGCCCATCGGATCGGCACCCAGGTTGGTCCCGGCGTGCAGCCCGGCGCCACGCTCGGCGATCAGCGCGAGCAGGTTCTGGGCGACCTTGACCGCGCCGATCGGCGCGTCGAGCACGATCGGCGCCAGGTCGAGGAGCACCTTGTCGAGGAGCACCGCGAGGTCGGTGGTCTCGTCGGCGGCCACCCACAGCGAGGAGACCCCGCCGTCGAGGTCGACCAGGGCGGCCTCGTTGGCCGTCTTGGCGTCGACCCCCGAGAGACCGGAGACGAGGGAGCGGATGTCCCAGGCGCCGGAGCGCGTGGGACGTGCCGCGTCGGCAAAGGACTCCTCCGGCAGCCCGAGCGGGGCGATCCTGAGTCCGTCGAGGGAGGTGCGCGTCAGCTTGTCCCAGACGAGCGAGTCGGCGTCGTCGGCCGACAGCCGACCGCTCTTCCGGAGGACGGCAGCAGTCGCCGCCTCCCACTCGGCCTGGGAATGGGCATCCGCCGGCTGGGCAAGGCGCAACGAGTCGTCGCGAGCGGCGTCGTTCATGAATCGAACCTTAGGCCGATGGAGTGGCGGTGACCACAAAGTGTGAGGTTTACAACCGCTAACTGAGACGCGCCGTTAGGTTGAGCGCCGTGAAGGTACGCACCCCGGCCGGACAGACCTACCGGATCACCCGCCGCTGGGTCCCCTGGCAGCGGAAGTCCCGCCGGCTGAGTCTCGACGGATTCGACGTCCCCGTCGATGCGCCTTCGGGCGACGATCCGATCAGCGCGATCCTCATGGTGCTCTGGCTCATCATCGCGCTGCCGATCATCGGCGTGGCCGTCGTGGTCATGCTGCTGACCGGCATCGAGCTTCTCATCCTGCTCGCGATCCTCCCCTTCGCCATCGGCGCCCGGGTCGTCTTCGGCCGCCACTGGACAGTCGAGGTGCGCCGCGGCTTCACCCCCATCCACGAGGAGCGCGCGGGCAGGTGGGCCGCCAGCGGCGTACGCATCTCCGAGCTGGCGCGAGAGATCGAGTCGGGCAACGTCCCGGCCGACACCCTCACCAAGCAGTCGACCAAGCAGTCGGCCAAGCAGTCGACGAAGCAGTCCTAGTCGCGCCAGAGGCGCAGCAGCGGCAGCCCCGTGTAGACCAGCACCCACACCGGCCAGAAGAACCCCCGGCCGGTGACGTGCCACGCCACCACGGCGATCGCACCGCAGATCAGGAACACCAGAACATCGCGTACGAAGCGCCGGCCCGCCCCGGGCGAGGAGACGGGTTCCTCCTCCCCCAGGTCGTCGACCACCGCGGCGAGGTCGGCGGACCTCGCCGCGCCCCACACCGCCTCGGCGCGTGACTCCAGCTCGGGCGCGTCGATCCGCCCCGCGGCGTACGCCTCCACGAGCCGCGCCCGCGCGGCCTCGCGCTCGAGGTCGCCGACGCGCGTCACAGCGCCTCCAGATCGAGCGCCCGTCCGGCGGCGTACAGGTCCTTCGGGCAGGTCGAGGCGGCGCAGGCCTGATAGCGGTCGGCGAGGCTGGCGAGCGCCTTCACGGTCTGCGCGGCGGAGGGGTCCGCGGCGAGGTTGTGCTGCTCATAGGGGTCCGAGGAGCGGTCGTAGACCTCGACCTGGCCGGTGTGCAGGCGGGCGTAGGTCCAGGAGCCGACCCGGACGCCGGACCACAGCTGCCTGCTCCCGTCGGTGACCCGCCAGCCCGCGACCGGGATCGCGCGGACCTGCTCGGGGGCGCTCAGCCACGGCATGATGTCGATCCCGTCCAGCGGGCCGGGAGCGCGCGCCCCGGCCGCCGCCAGCAGGGTCGCGGCGATGTCCGGGTTGGTGACCGGGGTCCGGACCGTCCGCCCGCGCGGCACCCCGGGGCCGCTCATCAGCACCGGGATCCGCAGCGACTCGTCGTAGTGCCACAGCTTGCCGTTGAGGTTGTGGTAGCCGTTGGAGAAGCCGTTGTCGGAGGTGAAGACGACCAGCGTCCGCTTCAGCTCACCGCTCTTCTTCAGCCCGCCCAGGAGCGAGGCGATGTTGCGGTCCAGGCTGCGAATGGCCTCGAGGCGGCGCTGGTAGGCGATCCGGAGGGCGTCCTTCTTCCGCGGGTTGAACTTCCCGCGCCCGGGCGAGCCCTTGGCATAGCCGGAGGTGTCCTCGGGGAAGAGGTTGGGGCGCGCCGGGATCTGCACGTTGTCGTAGAACCCGCGGTCCTGGGTGTCGGGCACGGTCACGGACAGCGCCGCATCGGTGCCCGGGTAGATCTTCTTCGGATCGTCGGGCCCGGAAGGCCCGCCGTGGTGCGGCGCCACGTAGTTGACCCAGGTGAACCAGGGGTTCCCGGTCGCGCGCTCGGCCGCGATCCCGGCCTTCGCGTGCTCGGTGATGACGGTCGAGGAGTAGCCCTTGGACTTGACGATCTTGCCGTTGACGCTGAACTTCGGCGAACGGAAGTTGTAGGTCGACGGGTCGACGGTCGCACGCCACTGGTCCCACCCGGGCGGCACGTCGTCGCGGGTCGCACCCTCGCCGTAGCCGTTGAGGTACTTCCCCGCCAGGATCGTCGAGTAGCCCGCGTCCTGCAGCGAGGTGGCCACCGTCGAGGAGTCGTCGAAGGCCTGATACCCGCCGTACGGCCCCTCGATCGTGCGCGCGCCGTGATTGTGGGCGTACTGCCCGGTCAGCAGCGAGGCCCGCGCCGGCACGCAGATCGGCGTCGGCGCGATCCCCTCGGAGAAGGCGACCCCGGTCCGCTCGACCAGCTTCCGCACCCGCGGCAGGTAGTCCATGTCGAGGGAAGAGAGGTCATCGACCGTGACCATCAGCAGGTTCGGCCTCTCCACGGGCCGCTCCAGCGCAGGCGTACGCGACGGGCCCGCCGCCACGGCGGCCGGCTCGTGCACCAGGCCGGTCACCGCGAGAGCGCTCATCGCCACCGTCGCGACAACAGCGCGCTTGCGACGGGTGAACAAGTTGCCGACCGGCATGACCAACACTCCCAGAGTAATAAGAGTTACTTACTCTAGTTTAACCACGACGGCAGGGTAGTGGGGGGGGGGCCGGGCCCCCCCCCCGCCCCCCCCCCACCCCCCCCCCCCCCACCCCCGGGGGGGGGGGGGGCGGGGGCCGCCCCGGGGGGGGGGGGGCGGGGGGCGCGCGGCCGGCCCGCCCCCCG
>NZ_JBIWNX010000017.1:0-55909 GCF_044767415.1 Nocardioides sp. NPDC101246 | reverse complement strand
CGCCGTCCACTAAAACAAACCCTCTTTTTATTTTTTTTGATTTTTCTTTCTCTTCCCCCGGGGGGGCTGGTTGGGGAGCGCCGCTCGGTCGTGGGCCGGGCCATCCGGGGGCCCGGCCCCCCCCCCACTACCCCGATCCGGCAGCCTCAGAGCCCCGCCAGATCAAGCGGTCCACCCGCGGCGTACATCTTCTTGGGGCAGCTGTCGCCGGAGCAGTCGCGGTACTTCTCGGTCAGGTCGGCCAGCTGCGAGACCGTCTCGGCGTGGCTCGGGTCGTCGGCGAGGTTGGTCATCTCGTACGGATCGGTGGCGCGGTCGTAGAGCTCGACCTCGCCGTTGTCGAGCTCTACATAGGTCCACGGTCCCACGCGCACGCCGGACCAGAGCCGCGAGGTGCCGTCGGTGGTCGGCCACGCCTCGATCGGGACGACGCGGGTCTGCTCGGGCGCGCGCAGCCACGGCATGATGTCGATGCCGTCGGGCTCGTGCGGGTCACCCGCGCCGGCCGCCGCGAGCAGCGTCGTGGCGATGTCCGGGTTGGTCAGCGTGGTCGCGACCTCGCGCCCCTTCGGTACGCCGGGTCCGCTCATCAGCACCGGGATCCGCAGCGACTCCTCGTAGTACCAGAGCTTGCCGTTGAAGTTGTGGTAGCCGCTCGAGAAGCCGTTGTCGGAGGTGAACACGACCAGCGTGCGCGCCAGGTCGCCGCTCTTCTTCAGCCCGCCGAGCAGGGAGGCGATGTTGCGGTCCAGGCTGCGTGCCGACTCGATCCGCCGCTGATAGGAGAGCCGGTAGGCGTCCTTCTCGATCTGCGAGGGGTTCTTCCGCGACGGCGACCCCTTCGGGAACTTCTTGCGCGCCTCCGGGAACAGGTTGGGCTGCTGCGGGATGGGCTTGTCGGCGTACGCGTCCCGATCCTGCTCGTCCGGCACCGGCACGCCGATCGCGCCCTTGGTGCCCGGGAAGCGCTGCTTGGGGTCGCCCTTCTCGGTCGGGCCGCCGATGTGCGGTGCCACGTAGTTGACCCACTGGAACCACGGCTTCCCCGCGGCCCCCGGCTTCTTCCGCCCATCCTTGAGCACAGCCTTCAGCGCCGCCTGCGCCTGCTTGGTGATGACGGTGGTCGAGTAGCCCTTCGGCTTGACCAGGCGTCCGCTGACGTTGAACTTGGCGCCCAGGTAGTTGTACGTCGAGGGGTCGACGGTCGCGCGCCACTCGTCCCACCCCGGTGGCAGGTCGCGCTCGCTCCCCGCCTCGCCGTACTCGTTGAGGTACTTCCCGGTGAACACGGTCGCGTAGCCCGCCTCCTGCAACGAGGTGGCCAGGGTCGCGGAGTCGTCGAAGGACGGATAGCCGCCCTCGGGACCGTGGATGGTGTGGGCACCGTGGTTGTGGGCGTACTGCCCCGAGAGCAGCGAGGCGCGGGCCGGCACACAGATCGGCGTCGGCGCGACCGCGTCGGTGAAGGTCACCCCGCTCTCGCCGACCAGCTTCTTCACACTCGGCAGGTAGTCCATGTCGAGGGCGGAGAGGTCATCGACCGTGATCATCAGCAGGTTGGGCTTCTCGACCGGCATCTCGAAGGCCGGCGTCGCCGTCGAGGGCTGCTCAGAGACGTGCTCGGCAGACGGCTGCTGGGTCGGCGCCCTGCCACAGCCCGACATCCCCACGAGCCCGGCCACCGCGAGTGCCGCCGAGAGCGTTCGCACCCGTCTGGTTACCGCCACTGATCGTCCTCATCACACTGTTCGTCGCTGGTCGTCGTCGCTGGCGCCCGCCCGGCCGCGCGGAAAGCCTGCCACTATGCCGATGGTTCATCCCAGATCAACGCACGCGTCGTGCTCTCGCCATCCCCGGGCAGGACGCTGGTCCTATGAAGATGGCGCTGGTCACCGAGAGCTTCTTTCCTACCATCGATGGTGTCACAACCACGGTGAAGGCCATCGCCGACCGCATGATCGAGTCGGGCCACGAGGTGCGGTTCATCGCACCCGGCCCCGGTCTCCCGGTCTATCGCAACAGCCGGGTCGTCCGCGTCTCGCCGATCGCCAAGACCGGCCGTCAGGTACGCAGCGCCCTGGAGGCCTTCGAGCCGGACGTCGTGGTCACCTTCGATCCGGGCCGCCTGGGCCGCAAGGCGCTCTCCTCGCCGACGGCTGCCACGGCGACCACCCTGGTCGTCCAGCAGTCCCCGCTCTCCCCGAAGACGGCGCTCACCTGGAGCGCCTCGATCGCCGCGTACGCCGATGAGATCTTTGTCACAAGCGAGTTCCTGCGCCGCATGCTCGCGACGATCGACGTCGCCTCCGAGGTGTGGGAGCCGGGGGTCGACGCGGCCGCGTTCTCGCCCAGTCTGCGCGACGGCTGGCTCCACCGCCGCTGGTCCAGGTCGAAGTCCCGCCCGACACCTCTGGTCGTGGTCGGCTACGCGGGCAACCTCGCCAAGAGCCATGGCGTACGCCGCCTCGCCGAGCTCACCGTGGTGCCCGGGATCCGCCTCGTCATCATCGGCGACGGACCCCAGCGCGGATGGCTCAAGCAGCGGGTCCCGCAGGCGAAGCTGACCGGCCCGCTCGGCACCGGCGACCTGGCCATCGCACTGGCCTCGCTCGACGTCCTCGTCCACCCCGGCGAGGAGGAGGGATGTGGCCACATCCTGCGTGAGGCCGCGGCCAGCGCCCTCCCGGCGGTCGCCCCGCGGGCCGGCGCGGCCGCTGAGATCGTCCAGCACATGGAGACCGGGATCCTCTACAACCCGGCCCGCGCCCGCGAGCTCGCGGACGCCGTCGCCTCGGTCGTCTCCGACCCCCGGCGACACCTGCTCGGCGACCGCGGTCGGGAGCTGGTCGCGACGCGCCCGTGGACCGATGCGGCCGACGATCTGCTGGCCCGTCTGGTCGCGCTGCGCGAGGCCCGGTCCTCACGATCTCACGCCATCGCCACGGAGAATGCGCACCCTGCTGTTAGGCTTGCCTAACCCGTTACAAAGATACTCATCAGTAACCCCACCCGCCCCCGCAGCGACGAAAATGTCACATACTCCCTGCGTTCAAGTTCGGGTATGAGGGGTAGTAGCGTGCGTGCCGTGGCAACCACGACTCTGATCAAAGGCGCGCGGTCGACGCGCTCGACGATCGCCCTGAAGCTCCTTATGGCGGCCAGCGGCATCGTCTTCATCCTGTTTGTGCTCCTGCACATGTACGGCAACCTCAAAGCGTTCAGCGGCGAGCTGGCCTACAACGAGTATGCCGAGCACCTGCGTACGTTCGGGGAGCCGATGCTGCCGTACGGCGGCCTCCTCTGGATCCTGCGAGTGGTGCTCCTGGCGTCGCTGGTGGCTCACGTCGGCTCGGCGGTGGCGCTCTCGATGCGCGCTCACGCGCAGCGCCCGGTGAAGTACGCGGTGAAGAAGAACAAGGCTTCGTCGCTCTCCTCGCGCACCATGCGCTGGGGCGGCGTGGCCCTGCTCCTCTTCGTCGTCTGGCACCTGCTCCAGTTCACCATCGTCAAGATCAACGTGGGCGAGGGCGGACAGGCCGCGGGCATCACCGAGAACCCGTACCGGCTGTTGACCGCGGCGTTCCAGCCGGAGCAGTGGTGGATGGTCCTCATCTACCTGTTCGCCATGCTCGCGCTCGCGTTCCACCTGCACCACGGCACCTTCAGCGCCATCCAGACGCTCGGGTTCACCAACACCGCTGAGTCGCGTGCCAGGGCCCGCGTCGCCGGCTGGGTCGTCGCGATCGTGATCGCCGGCGGCTTCTCGCTGGTCCCCCTGTTCACCGTCTTCGGCGTCATCTCGTAAGGACATCTGACACATGGCTGCTGGAACCCACTACCTGCCCGGCCTCACCCCGACCAACGAGGCCTCGGTCCAGAAATCCGACGACGCCGCTGGCTACTACGTCCTCGGCGACAAGCTGGTCGACCCGAAGACGCCCACCGGGCCGATCGCGGACCGCTGGACCACCCGCAAGTTCGAGAACCGTCTGGTCAACCCGGCCAACCGACGCAAGCTCGACGTCATCATCGTCGGCACCGGCCTGGCCGGTGGCGCCGCGGCTGCCACCCTCGGCGAGGCCGGCTACAACGTGAAGTCCTTCTGCTACCAGGACTCCCCGCGTCGTGCCCACTCGATCGCCGCCCAGGGCGGCATCAACGCCTCCAAGAACTACAAGTCGGACGGCGACTCGGACTACCGACTCTTCTACGACACGGTCAAGGGCGGCGACTACCGCTCGCGCGAGTCGAACGTCTACCGCCTCGCCGAGGTCTCGACCAACATCATCGACCAGTGCGTGGCGCAGGGCGTGCCCTTCGCCCGCGAGTACGGCGGCCTGCTGGACAACCGCTCCTTCGGTGGCGTCCAGGTCTCGCGTACGTTCTACGCCCGCGGTCAGACCGGCCAGCAGCTGCTGCTCGGCGCCTACCAGGCCATGGAGCGTCAGGTGGCCGCCGGCACCGTCGAGCAGTTCACCCGGCACGAGATGCTCGACGTGATCATCGTCGACGACCGTGCCCGCGGCATCGTGGCCCGCGACATGGTCACCGGTGAGATCGAGACCCACCTGGCCGACGCCGTCGTGCTCGCCACCGGCGGCTACGGCAACGTCTTCTACCTCTCGACCAACGCGATGGGGTCGAACGTCATGGCCGCATGGCGCGCGCACCGCAAGGGCGCCTACATGGCCAACCCCTGCTACACGCAGATCCACCCGACCTGCATCCCGGTCACCGGCGCGCACCAGTCGAAGCTGACGCTGATGTCGGAGTCGCTGCGTAACGACGGCCGCATCTGGGTGCCGAAGAAGGCCGAGGACTGCACCAAGGACCCGCGCGAGATCCCCGAGGACGACCGCGACTACTTCCTGGAGCGGATCTACCCGGCGTTCGGCAACCTGGTCCCCCGCGACATCGCCTCGCGTGCCGCGAAGTACATGTGCGACGAGGGCCGCGGTGTCGGACCGGAGGTCGACGAGACCCAGGCCGACGGCACGGTGAAGAAGTTCCGCCGCGGCGTCTACCTCGACCTCGGTGCCGCGATCGAGCGGCTCGGCAAGGACAAGATCGAGGAGAAGTACGACAACCTCCTCGACATGTACGAGCGGATCACCGGCGAGAACCCCTACGAGGTGCCGATGCGGATCTACCCCGCGGTGCACTACGTCATGGGTGGGCTCTGGGTCGACTACGAGCTCCAGACCAGCATCACCGGTCTGTTCTGCACCGGCGAGGCGAACTTCTCCGACCACGGCGCGAACCGCCTCGGCGCCTCGGCGCTGATGCAGGGCCTGGCCGACGGCTACTTCGTGCTGCCGAACACCATCACCGACTACCTCGCCGACGGGCCGTTCGACAAGATCGACGAGTCCCACCCGGCCGTGGTCGAGGCTCTCGAAGGGGTCACCTCCCGGGTCGAGAAGCTGATGAGCATCAACGGCGAGCGCTCCGTGGAGTCCATCCACAAGGAGCTCGGTCAGATCATGTGGGAATACTGCGGGATGGACCGCCGCGAGGAGGGTCTCAAGACGGCCATCGGCCTGATCCGGGAGCTCAAGAAGGAGTTCTGGACCAACGTCAAGGTCCTCGGCTCCGCCGACTCCCTCAACCAGGACCTCGAGAAGGCCAACCGCGTCGCGGACTTCATCGAGCTCGGCGAGCTCATGTGCATCGACGCGCTCAACCGCCGCGAGTCCTGCGGCGGCCACTTCCGTGGCGAGTCCCAGACCGAGGAGGGCGAGGCGATGCGTCACGACGACGAGTTCTCCTACGTCGCGGCCTGGGAGTTCGGCGGCGAGGACGGCGCCCCGATCCTCCACAAGGAAGACCTGATCTACACCGCCATCGAGATGAAGCAGAGGTCCTACAAGTGAAGCTGACGCTGAAGATCTGGCGGCAGGCCGACGCGTCCGACAAGGGTGCGCTCAAGACGTACGAGCTGGACGGGGTGTCCTCGGACATGTCGTTCCTCGAGATGCTCGACCTGCTCAACGAGCAGCTCCTGCACAACGACGAGGAGCCGATCGCGTTCGACTCCGACTGTCGCGAGGGCATCTGCGGCATGTGTTCGCTGATGATCAACGGCGAGGCACACGGCCCGGAGGTCACCACGACCTGCCAGCTGCACATGCGCTCGTTCAACGACGGTGACACCATCACCATCGAGCCGTGGCGCGCCTCGTCGTTCCCGATCGTCAAGGACCTGATCGTCGACCGCTCCGCGTTCGACCGGATCATCCAGAACGGCGGCTACATCTCGGCCAACACCGGCTCGGCCCCCGAGGCCAACTCGGTGCCCGCGCCGCGTGACAAGGCCCAGCGTGCCTTCAACACGGCCACCTGCATCGGCTGCGGCGCCTGCGTCGCAGCCTGCCCCAACGGCTCCGCCTCGCTGTTCCTCGGCGCGAAGATCACCCACCTCGGTGAGCTGCCGCAGGGCCAGCCGGAGCGCTACTCGCGCGTGCAGTCCATGGTCGGCCAGCACGACGCCGAGGGCTTCGGTGGCTGCACCAACATCGGTGAGTGCGCCGCCGCCTGCCCCAAGGAGATCCCGCTCGACGTGATCTCGCAGCTCAACAAGGACCTGCGCAAGTCGCTGATCCTCGGCTGACCGTCTGGTCGCCACACGTCAGAAGGGCCGCCCTCCTCCGGGAGAGCGGCCCTTCTAGCATCTGCCGAGGCGTCAGGTACGTCGGCCGAAGCGTCACGCGCGTCGGCCGAGAAGTCACCGTCGTGCCATCTCGGCCGCCCTAGGTGACGCCTCGGCCATCGCGGGTCAGGCGACGGTGAGCTTGACCTCGATGTTGCCGCGGGTGGCGTTGGAGTACGGGCAGACCTGGTGGGCCTGCTCGGCGAGCTGCTGGGCGGTGGTGGCGTCGGCGCCGGGGATGGTGACCTCGAGCTGCACGGCGAGGCCGAAGCCGCCCTGGCCGTTGTCGCCGATGCTCACGTCGGCGACGACCTCGGAGTCGGTCATGTCGACCTTGGCCTTGCCGGCGACCAGCTTGAGCGCGGAGTGGAAGCAGGCGGCGTACCCGGCGGCGAAGAGCTGCTCGGGGTTGGTGGCACCGCCCTCACCACCCATCTCCTTGGGGATGCGGACGTCGGCGTCGATGAGACCGTCGGTGGACTGGACGTGGCCGTTGCGGGCGTCGCCGGTGCTGACTGCGGTGGCTGTGTAGATCGGTGTCATGTGCACAACTATATTGCGCACAACTCAATAGCGCAAGGGAGTAGACTGATGGATGTGTCCGGACGTACCTATCCGCAGCTCGCGCTCGACCTGCAGCTCTGCTTCCCGTTGTACGCAGCAACCCGAGCCGTTACGAAGCGCTACGTGACGCTGCTCAAGGGGACCGGGCTGACCTATCCGCAGTATCTGGTGATGCTGGTGCTCTGGGAAAGCGAGGAGCCGCGCTCGGTGACCTCCCTCGGCCAGCGGCTACGGCTCGACTCCGGCACCCTGACGCCGCTGCTCAAGCGGCTCGAGGCCGCCGGCCTGGTGCGGCGCGACCGCGATCCCGGCGACGAGCGCCGGGTGCTGGTCAGCCTCACCGACGACGGCCGGGCCCTGGAGGAGCAGGTCTCCGGCGTACCTCAGCAGCTCGGCACCTCGATGGGGATCACCCGTGACGAGGCGCTCGCGCTGCGCGACCAGCTCACCGACCTGGTCGACCACCTCGACACGGCTGAGTCCTCCTGAGGGCTATCCCCTGGTCAGCAGCCGCTGCACGCCGAGCTTGATCAGCAGGCCGCCGAGAAGGACGTCGACGACCACGAGCACCGCGTGGGCGATGTAGTAGGGCTTCGGACGGGTCTGCTCCGGGTCCTTGGCGGTCTTGACGAGGTTGCGGCCGAAGTTGGTCCAGATCACGATCGTCCAGACCCCGATGACCAGGAGGAGAGCGCCGTCAGTCTTCTTGAGCTTCATGGGTACGACTCTCTCATCCGCCGACCACACCCTGATGTTCGGGCGTCGCGCGGACGTGGGCGTAGGAGGCGGCGTACAGGATCACCATCGAGGTGTAGTGGATCCAGACGACCAGGATGAGTGCGATCCCGAAGGCCTGGAAGGCGGGCTGCCCCTGAGTGGCCTGGAGCAGGAGGGTCGAGGCCTGCTTGAGGATCTCGAAGCCGATCGCGCCGAGCACGGCCCCGGCCCACAGGGGAAGCTTCGGGGTGTCGTTCTGGGGAGCCAGGTGGAACATCGCGAAGAAGAGCACCGTGTTGGCGGCGAGGCCGAGCACCAGGGTGAGGAGGACGATCAGCCAGCCGAAGCCTTCGTCGAGGCCGATCCAGTCCAGGACGTTGACCGAGAAGGTGCGTACGAGGCCGGTGAACGCCACCGCCACCAGCAGGATCAGGCCGAGCCCGATGAGTGCGGCCAGGTCACGGGCCTTGGCCGCCAGGAATCCCGGCTGTTCCTCCTCGGGCACCAGGAAGACCGCGTCGAGCGCCTTGCGCAGCCCGTCGATGAATCCGAGGCCGGCGTAGAGCAGACCGATGACACCGATGATCCCGACCGTTCTGGCCGCACTCTCGATGTCGGCGATCTTCAGCTGTCCTGGGCTGTCGCCGACCAGCCCGGGCAGGACATGGTCGATCGCCTCGACGAGGTCGCTCTCGGCGCCGGAGTAGACCTTGGCGATCTGGCCCACGGCGAAGAACGCGAGCGCGAGGATCGGGAAGGTCGACAGGAAGCCGAAGTAGGTGATCGCGCCGGCCTGCTGGGCGGCACCCACCTCGCCGTAGTGCTCCTGCGTACGTACCACCCGGTCCAGCGCAGGGAAGCGCTCGCGCAGCTCGGCGATCTTCGCCTTGACCTTCTCCTTGAGCATCCCGAGGTCCCCGTCCGTCGTTTCGTGAGCGGACCCGAGCCCGCCTCAGCCAGTCAGTGCTGCTCTCAGCGCGAACTCCCGCGTCGGGCGCCAGCCGTCCGTGTCGTCGTGGACATAGAGGTGGAACGCCTCGACCGACCACTCGCACTCGAAGTCGGCGAGCTCACCGAAAGCCTTGTCGAGGCTAGCGTCGGGAAGGTCGTGAGCGATCGTGACATGCGGGTGATAGGGAAACGAGAGCTTCTGGTCGAGCGGGCCCTGCCGGACCGCGTTGGCCAGCTGCTCACAGCCCGAGATGCCCTGCACGACCGCCACGAACACCACCGGCGAGACCGGCCGGAAGGTGCCGGTGCCACGCAGGTGCACGCTGAACGGGGCGACCCGCGAGGCCGCGGACTCGAGATGGCTCTCGACGTCCGGCAGCAGGTCGTCGTGGATCTCCGTCGGTGGCACAAGAGTGATGTGCGTCGGGATCATGGTCGCCGTCGCGTCCCCGAGAGACGTCCGGTAGTCCTGGAGCTGGCTCGCCCACGGCTCCGGGATAGCGATGGCAACACCGATGGTGCGCATGCGCCGACCTTACTAGCCGAGCGGCGACGCGGGGGGCACTAGGCCAACCCGCTCGTAGACGTCGGCCAGAGTCTTGCGGGCGACCACGCCTGCCTTCTCCGCACCCTGCTGCAAGATGCCGTCGAGGTACGCCCGGTCCTCGAGGACCTCGAAGGTCCTCTCCCGGAACGGGGTGACGTAGTCGACGACGACCTCGGCGAGATCCTTCTTCAGATCGCCGTAGCCCTTTCCTGCGTACTTGCCGACCAGGGTCTCGATCTCGGTGCCGGTCAGCGCGGAGTAGATCCGGAGCAGGTTGGAGACGCCCGGCTTGGCCTCCTCGTCGAAGCGGATCTCCATCTCCGAGTCGGTGACCGCGGAGCGGATCTTCTTGGCCGAGACCTTCGGGTCGTCGAGCATGTCGATCAGGCCGTTCGGGCTCGAGGCCGACTTCGACATCTTGATCGCCGGGTCCTGGAGGTCATAGATCTTCGCGACCTCCTTGAGGATGTAGGGCTCGGGCAGCCGGAACGTCTTCTTGTAACGGCTGTTGAACCGCTGTGCGAGGTCGCGGGTCAGCTCGAGGTGCTGTCGCTGGTCCTCGCCGACCGGGACGTACGCCGGGCGGTAGAGCAGGATGTCGGCGGCCATCAGCATCGGGTAGGAGAAGAGGCCGACGGAGGCCGCGCCCTCACCACCCTTGGCGGACTTGTCCTTGAACTGGGTCATCCGCCGGGCCTCGCCGAACGAGGTGATGCACTGCATCACCCAGCCGAGCTGGGCGTGCTCGGGGAGGTGTGACTGGACGAAGATCGCGGATCGCTCCGGGTCGACACCGGCGGCCAGGAGCTGGGCGGCGGCACGCCGCGTACGCTCCCGGAGCACCTTCGGGTCCTGCTCGACCGTGATCGCGTGCAGGTCGGCGATGAAGAAGAACGGCTCGTGCTCCTCCTGCAGGCTCACCCACTGCCGGACCGCGCCGAGATAGTTGCCGAGGTGGTAGGAGTCCGCCGTCGGCTGGATGCCGGAAAGGACCCTGGGCCTAGTCGTAGGAGCAGTGCTGCCGGTCATGTGCGCATTCTGTCAGCCACCCGCCGAAAGGCTCGAAATGGTGGGAGGAAGAGGATCGAGAACCGATCCGTACGAGCTGTGGACCCTGCCCGCGGCACTGATCTGCGTGCCGGCCATGAGCCTCGGCGCCCCCCGTGATCAACGTCGAGGACCGTGGTCGCCCGCGGTCTTGTTGAAGGCCGCGGGCAGGATCCGCATGCCACATCAACGACCGATCATCCACGGAGTTATCGACCAGGTGCATCCAATTTCTTACGAGTTTGTGGACCTCCTGAGAGGCTTTGCTCAGCGCAGATTCGATGCTGCGTCAACTGCCCGTTCCGGGTCTGAAACCTGCCCCTGTTAGCCTGGTTGGTCGACCCGCGGATCCTCCAAGGGGTCCGCAGCCTCGGGCCAGCTGCCGAATCGGCCTCGAGGCCAGGCGACCCTCGAGGAGATTTGTGAACGACACGTCCGCTGCCAACGCACGCATGCTGCTTGCGACCGATCTGGACGGAACCTTCCTGGCCGGCGACCCCGAGGCGAAGGTCAAGCTGTACCAGACGCTGAGCCGCCGCGAGGACGTACTGCTGTCCTTCGTCACCGGTCGTGGGCTGGAGTCGGTGCTGCCGCTGCTCGCGGACCCGACCATCCCGACGCCCGACTTCATCATCTGCGATGTCGGCGCGACCATCGTGACCGGACACGACCTGCTCGCCGTCGAGCCCATCCAGCAGGAGATCTCCGCCAAGTGGCCGGGCGAGCTGACCGTGCTCGAGAAGATCGGCGACCGCCCCGGACTGGTCCGGCAGAACGTGCCGCAGGATCGCCGGGTCTCTTACTTCTGCGACCCCGAGGCCGTCACCGACGACCTCGCCCCGCTGGTGGCGGAGATCGGCTGCGACCTGCTCTACTCCGCCAGCCACTACCTCGACGTGCTGCCCGCCGGGATCAACAAGGGCTACACCGTCACCAAGCTCGTCGAGCACCTCGGCATCCCCAAGGACCGCGTGCTGGTTGCCGGTGACACCCTCAACGACCTGTCGATGTACGACATCGGGTTCCCGGGAGTCTGCGTGGGCGAGGCCGAGGACCTGCTCCTGGACGCGACCCGCGGCAAGGAGCGTACGTTCCACGCCACCTCCCCCGGCACCGGCGGGATCCTGCAGGCGATCAGGCACTTCAACCTGCTCGACGACGAGCACATCTACGACCCGGAGAACGACGCCGACGACCCGGGGAAGTCCGACCTCGTGATGGTCTACCACCGGCTTCCCTACGACGAGGTGATCGAGGACGGGGAGGTCAAGCGCCGGCGCCCGAAGTCCCCCAACGGCATCATCCCGACGCTGCTCTCCTTCTTCACCGAGCGCACCGGGTCCTGGGTCGCCTGGTCCATCGACGACCCCAAGCGCGGCAAGTTCGCCACCCACACGGTCGTCGACCCCAAGCTCTACCCGGGCCTGGTGGCCTCCCGGCTGCCGCTGTCGAAGAAGGACGTCGACGTCTTCTACAAACGCTTCTCCAAGGAAGCGTTCTGGCCGCTGCTGCACACCTTCTGGGAACGCGCGAAGTTCAAGGAGGACGACTGGAAGGTCTACTGCCGGGTCAACCGGGCCTTCGCCGAGCAGGCGGCTGCCGAGGTGGCGTACGGAGGCATCGTCTGGATCCATGACTACAACCTGTGGATGGTGCCGGCCTACCTACGCGAGATGCGGCCGGACGTGAAGATCGCGTTCCTGCACCACACCCACTTCCCCGGCGCGGACGTGTTCAACGTGGTGCCGTGGCGCCGCGAGATCATCGGCTCGCTGCTGCAGTGCGACTACATCTCGTTCCACATCCCCCGACAGGTCGAGAACTTCGTCGACGTGGCCCGCGGCGTGGCGCCGGTCGAGGTCGTCGAGACGGAGGACTCGGCGCCGCGGTTCCGGACGTACGGCTTCGCCCTCGGCCTGGACACCATGCCCTCGGTGATCGATGTCGGTGGACGTCGGGTGCACCTGGGCGCCAACCCCGTCAGCGTCGACACGACGCGGATCGAGCAGACGCTGGCCTCCTCGGCGGTGCAAGACTCGATCGCTCGGGTGAAGGAGGAGTTCGAGGGCCAGCGGATCGCGCTGGCCGTATCCCGGCTCGACTACACCAAGGGCGTGCTGCAGCAGCTCGAGGCCTTCGAGCGGGCACTGCTCGAGGACCCGTCGTTGCTGGGTGAGCTGTCGCTGGTGCTGGTGTGCGTTCCTGCTGCCGGCGAGATGACCGTCTACAAGACGCTGCAGAACCAGATCGAGCAGGCGGTCGGGCGGATCAACGGCCGGTTCTCGCGGATGGGCTGGACGCCGGTGCACTTCTTCTTCCGGCCGATCCCGTTCGACGAGCTGCTGGCCTACTACGCCAACGCCGACATCATGTGGATCACCCCGCTGCGAGACGGCCTGAACCTGGTGGCGAAGGAGTACGCCGCGGTCCACGGTCTCCTCGGCACCAACGGCAGGCTGGTGCTCTCCGAGTTCGCCGGGGCGGCCGCCGAGCTACGTGGCGCGGTGCTGACCAACCCCCACGACGTCTCCGACATGGTCCGGGTCTTCCTGCAGGCCGTCGACATGGACGAGGCCGAGGCCAAGGACCGGATGCGCGGGTTGTGGGACACCGTCCGCCACCACGACTCCAAGGCCTGGGCCGACGGATTCCTCGCGGCGATCGAGGCGGCCACCGCCTCGGACGGCAACGAGGAGGCCTTCTAGACCCTCCGCCGGTGGATGCTGGTGCTCCACAGCAGCACCAGCATCCCGGCGGCGGCCAGGCCGGCGCCGACCAACGGCGCCTCCCGGACGCTCCAGACGTCGAGGGCCAGGCCACCGGCGAAGGCGCCGAGGGCGTTGGCGATGTTGAGGCTCGCGTGGTTCATCGCCGCGCCGAGGGTCACCGCGTCATCGGCGACGTCCATCAGGCGCACCTGCAGGTTGATCACCAGCACCGAGGCGATCGCGGTGGTCAGGAAGGCGACCGGCGCAAGCCACCACCCGGCCGGGGCGACCAGCCAGAAGAGGGTCAGCACCGCCACCATCCCGAGGCTGCTCGCGAGCAGCGATCCCATCACCGACCAGCGGGCCAGCTCCCCCGCGACCCAGGTGCCGACGACCATCCCGGTGCCGAACGCGAACACGAACCACGGCACCGCTCCCTCGGCCAGCCCGGCGGTGTCGGTGACGATCGGGGAGATGTAGGAGTACGCCGCGAACATGCCGCCGAACCCGATCGCGCCCGCGAGCATCGTCAGCCAGACCTGCTTGTTGGTGAAGAACCGGCCGGCCTCGCTGCGGCCGGTCGCGTTCGGGTCGCCCGGGAAGTGGGGCACCGAGAGCTGCACCAACACCACGGTCAGCAGGGCGAGGCCGGCTGCGGCTGCGTACGGCGCCCGCCAGCCGGCGGTCTGACCGAGCCAGGTCGCGAACGGGACACCGATCACGTTGGCGACCGAGAGCCCGAGCATCACCAGCGCGACCGCCCGGCCGCGGTGCTTCGGTGCGGCCATCGATGTCGCGACGATGGTCGCGACGCCGAAGTAGGCGCCGTGCGGGAGCCCGTCGAGGAACCGCGCGATCAGCAGCATGTGGAAGTCGACCGCCACCGCGCTGAGCACGTTGAACAGGGCGTACGCCGCCATCAGCGACAGCAGCAGTCCCTTGCGCGGAAGATGGGCGACGAAGAACGAGAGGATCGGTACGCCGACCACCACCCCGACCGCGTAGGCGCTGATCAGGTGGCCGGCCGTGGAGGTTCCGACACCGACGCCCTCGGCGATCTCGGGCAGCACACCCATCGTGACGAACTCGGTCGTACCGATCGCGAACCCGCCCGTCGCGAGGGCGAGCATGGCGATCACGAACTGGACGGGGGTGACCGGTCTCACGGCGGTCTCGGGGCTGGCGGTGTCGGTCACTACTGCCTAACCTTCAGCGATTTGTGGGCTATTCCGTGAATCGGTGTGACCCCGGTCCCGCCGACCCGGCGATCCCGTCAACCATGGTTGACATGCGTTGGCCTGTCAACCTATATTGACAGCATGACGGATGCGAAGGATCTCGCCGAGTCGGCCGCGAGCGCCGACCCGAGCACGGGGTTGCGAGCCGCGCTCGCGCTGCGTCGCCTCGCCGACTCGCTGGAGCGGCTGCAGGTGGCGAACGCCCGCCGACAGGGATGGGCCTGGCAGGAGATCGCCGACGCGCTGGAGGTCAGCCGGCAGGCGGTCCACAAGAAGTACTCGAAGGAGATGTGATGTTCGAGAGGTTCACGAAGCCCGCCCGCGATGCGGTGACCGAGGCTCAGACGTACGCCACCGAGCTCGGTCACGAGCGCATCGGCGACGACCACCTGCTGCTGGCGATCGCCTCCGGTGCCGACTCGCCCGCCGCCCGGGCGCTCACCGAGGCCGGGGTCGACGCAGGAGCGCTGCGGGCCGAGGTCGAACGGGCCCACGGGCGCCTCGGCGACGACGACGCCGACGCGCTGTCCTCGCTCGGGATCGACCTGGACGCGGTGCGCTCCAAGGTGGAGGAGGTCTTCGGCGCCGGCGCCCTGGACAGCGGGAAGCCACGCCGCCGTCTCGGCGGGCACATCCCCTTCACCAAGGACGCGAAGAAGGTCCTCGAGCTCTCGCTGCGCGAGGCGATCCGGCTCAAGGACCGCTCGATCGGCACCGAGCACCTCCTGCTCGGCATCCTTCGCGCAGAGGGGGAAGGACATGCTGCCCTACAGGCCCTCGGCGTGGATGCTGCTGCGCTGCGCCGCACGCTCGAGCACGGCGAGGCCGCCTGACGCCGAGGCGTCACCCCCGTCGACCGAGGCGTCACCCCGGTCGGCCGAGACGGCACCGAAGTGCCCACTCGAACGACGGCAGTGACGCCTCGGCAGGGGGTTAGCCGGCGAGGTGCGACCAGGAGGGTGCGAGGTCGGACCAGGGGCCTACCGCGGCGATCTCTCCGTCGACCATGACGACGACCCGGTCGGCCTGGGCGAGCGCGGCCCGCTTGGAGGTGGCTCCGATGACCGTCGTGTGCCGGTCACGCAGCGCCCGCCAGAGCTCGATCTCCGTGGCCGCGTCAAGCGCACTGGAGACGTCGTCGGCCAGGAGCAGCTCGGTGTCGGCGGCCAGCGCTCGCGCCAGGGCGAGGCGCTGGACCTGCCCCCCGGAGAGCCGTACGCCACGGTGACCGACGATCGCGTCCGCGCCGCCCGCCTCCTTGACGTCGAGCTCGAGCCGCGCGTCGGCGACCGGGCTGTCGAAGGGCCGGTCGTGGCCCAGGCGGATGTTGTCGGCGAAGGTGCCGGAGAGCACCCGTGGCACCTGGGCGACGTACGCCACCTGCCCCGGCCTCAGGAAGGACTGCGGGTCCTGGACCAGCTCGTCGTTCCACCGGATGGTGCCGGTGTGCTCGATGAGGCCGGCCAGCGACGCCAGCAGGGACGACTTCCCGGAGCCGACCTGCCCCACGAGCAGGACCAGCTCGCCGCGCGAGATCGTGAGCGAGACGTCGGAGACACCGATCGTGCCGTCGTCGTGGACCGCTGAGAGGGCCGAGAGCTCGAGGGAGTCGAGCGGCACCTGGTCGACCGGACCCGGATCCGGCGCGTCACCGGAGACCAGGTCGACGCCCGGCGGCAGATCCATCAGGTCACGACCACCGGCGAACCGGCTGGTCTCCTTCTGCCACGCACGCGTGCCCGGAGCCTCGGTGACGACCATGCCGGCCACCCGGCCGAACCAATCGAAGCCCGAGACCGCGTTGGCCACCAGCAGTGCGGTGGCCAGACCCCAGCCGCCGCCGAAGTAGATCCCCCAGGCAGCCACGACGCCGCACTGCACCATGAGCGCGGGGACCCCGTCGAGGAATGCCTGCACCCGGTGTTCCTTCACCGCTGCCTCGACCCGGCCGGAGTCGACGTGCTGCAGATGGGCGTGGACCTGCGGCGTGGCCGCGGCCAGCTTCACGGTGCGTACCGACTCCAGCGCCGAGACGACCGCGCGGCCGAACCGAGCGCGAGCGGCGGAGGAGGCCGCGGCCGAGCGGCCGGCGATCGGCCGGCCGACCGCGGAGGCCAGCGCCGAGGCGATCATGACGACCAGGAGCACGGCACCCGCGAGCGCGGTGCCGGCAAGCAGGGCGGTGATCGTCGCGATGACGAGACCGTTGACGAAGTCGACCCAGCGGTCGGCGTAGCGGGCGTAGCGGTCCGCGTCCATCGAGCGGGCGACGACCTCGCCCGCCGGCGTACGCGTCAGGCGGTGCTGGCGGGTCTGACCGTAGAGCACGGCCATCCGGGCTCGCAGCATGACCTCGATCCACCAGCGCGGGTAGCGGTAGAAGGCGTCGGCGAGCATCAGCGGCGCGGCCAGCAGGCTGACCACGAGCAGCACTGACATCACCGTCGGCCTGCCGCCGGCCTGCAGCGACTCGACGATCCGGCCCCACAGGAGCCCGGTGAAGGCACCCTGCGCACCGGTCATCGAAGCGAACAGGAAGAGCAGCGCACCCGCGACGCCCCATTCGGGGCGCAGGAACAGGGCGTGCACGATCCCGCGGGCGAGAGACGGCCCGGTGCCGACCTCGGGGACGTCCGGCGGGGCGCCCGAGCGACGCTTGCCGCCCACGTTGCCCGCCGCGACATGGTCGAGCGTGGAGTGGTCGACAGGCTTGCCGTCCGGCGACGGTGAATCGTGGTGATCGGTGCGGCTGGCTTCCAACAGGTCACGGAACGGCCCGGGCGTGGTCGCCAGCGAGGCCCGCAGGCCGTGCTGGATCACCCGGCCGTGGTCGAGCACGGCCACATGAGGCGCCCGCTCGATGGTGGAGAGCCGGTGGGCGATCAGGATGCCCGTGCGCCCGGTCAGCAGCCGGTCGGCGGCCGCGACCACCCGGCGCTCGGTGAGCGGGTCCATCCGCGCGGTCGCCTCGTCCAGCACGACCACCCGTACGTCACGCACCAGCAGTCGCGCGAAGGCGACCAGCTGCTCCTCCCCCGCCGACAACGAGGTGCCGCCGGGGCCGAGCAGGGTGTCGAGCCCGTCGGGCAGGCCCCCGACCCACTCGGAGAGCCCGAGCCGGGCGACCGCCTGCTCGATGTCCTCGCGCGGACGCTCGTCGTCGAAGAGCGCGATGTTCTCCGCGAGCGTGCCGGCCAGGATCTCGGTGCGCTGGGTCACCACCCCCACGGAGGCGCGCAGCTGCTGCAGGTCGAGGTCGCGCACGTCCACGCCACCCAGGAACACCGAGCCGCGCGGCGGCTCGACGGCCCGGGAGAGCAGCGAGGCGAGCGTCGACTTGCCCGAGCCGGTGCGGCCGACCAGGGCGATGGTGTCGCCGGCCGGAACCGTGAGCGAGATGCCCTGGAGGGCGAAGGTGCCCTCGGCGTAGGAGAAGCTCAGGTCGCGCAGGTCGACCTCCAGCGCTCCACCGTCGGGCACGGGCGCGCCGCCTTCGGGCTCCGGCTCGGAGCCCATCATCTGACGCAGCCGGATGACCGCACCGAGGCCGGCCTGGATGTCGGGCAGGTGGTTGGCGAGCATCGCGATCTGACCCACGAACGTGCTCGTGACCAGGAACAACGTCACCAGCGCGCTGATCCCGAGCCGGTCGGTCGCGGCGAGCGCGATCCCGGCGAGACCGATGCCGGCCAGCAGGGAGTGCAACAGCAGGCCGGCCCGACGGCCGACCTTGGCCTCGACCGTGACCACGGCACGGAACTTCTCGTGCACCGTCGCCGAGAGCCGCGCCACCCGGGCGACCACGTGGTCCTGGCCCAGGCTCGTGCGCAGGTCGTCACGCCCCGCGATGCCCTCCTCGAGCACGGCGGCATGGTCGGTCCAGGACGCCTCCTCGATGACCTTGAGCTCGGAGATCTTGCCCAGCAGCCGACGGATGACGAACCAGGTCACCACGGCGAGCAGCGGGAACAGGATCGCCGACGGCCACCAGGTGAAGCTGGCCACGATCCACATCGGCAGCGCCGCGAAGACCGAGCGGAACAGCATCCACAGCTGCCAGCGCAGCAGGTTGCCGACCTCGTGGGAGTCGTCGTCGACCCGGTCGAGGATCTCCCCGACGGCCTGCTCGCTCAGCTCCGAGAGCGGCTGTCGCATGGCAGCCTGGAGCACGTCCTCGCGCAGCTTGCCCTCGACCCGGTCGGAGACCCCGACCCAGGCGATCTTCGCGGTCGAGTCGACCAGCGAGGCGCCGATCACGCACAGCGCCAACCAGCCGACCAGGCTCGCGGTCGGGTTCTCGGCCAGCCGTCCGGCCACGACGGTGCCGATCGACTGACCGACCATGGCGACCGCCAGCGCGATCAGCGCGGCGACCGTCACCGGCCCCTTCAGGCGTCGCCAGTCGACCTGCCGGCTCGGGTCGGCAGGGTCGGTGGGAACTCCGAGAGCCTTGCCTGAGGCCGGCACGGGCGGAGTCGAGAGCGTCGCAGTCATCAGAAGATCACGGTATGCGTGACCACCGACACCCACCTAAAGGTTTTCCGCCCTCACCCGAGGGCAAACACGATGCTGACCTGCACCTATAGGAATCAGAAGAAAGATCTGGAGAGGAAGGTCACGTACGCCGGGAAGGTGTCCTGACAGAGCACGATGGCCCGGCACGAGTCCGTGCCGGGCCGTCGTCAGGTGGATCAGAGAGAGTCGATCGCCTCGTTGAGCGTCGCGGACGGACGCATCACGGCGGTGACCTTCGCAGGCTCAGGCAGGTAGTAGCCGCCGATGTCGGCGGGCTTGCCCTGGACCGCGAGGAGCTCCTCGACGATCTTGGCCTCGTTGGCGGCGAGGGTCTCGGCGAGACCCTTGAACGCAGCCGCGAGCTCGGTGTCCTCGGTCTGCGCGGCGAGCTCCTGGGCCCAGTAGAGGCCCAGGTAGAAGTGGGAGCCGCGGTTGTCGGTGGTGCCGAGCTTGCGACCCGGGGAGCGGTCGTTCTCGAGGAAGGTCGCGGTCGCCCGGTCGAGCGCACCGGCGAGCACCTTCGCCGCCGGGGCGGAGGCCTGCTCGGCGTACTTCTCGAACGCAGGAACCAGCGCGAAGAACTCACCCAGCGAGTCCCAGCGGAGGTAGTCCTCCTCGACCAGCTGCTGCACGTGCTTCGGCGCCGAGCCGCCCGCACCGGTCTCGAACAGACCGCCGCCGGCGATCAGCGGGACGATGGAGAGCATCTTCGCCGACGTACCGACCTCGAGGATCGGGAACAGGTCGGTGTTGTAGTCACGCAGCACGTTGCCGGTGACCGAGATGGTGTCCTCACCGTTGCGCAGGCGCTCGAGGGAGTACGCGGTGGCGAGCTCGGGCGAGAGGATCTTGATGTCCGCACCCTCGGTGTCGCCGACGATGGACGCGTCGGCGAGGTACTTGGTGACCTTGGCGATCAGCGAGGCGTCGTGGGCGCGCGACTCGTCGAGCCAGAAGATCGCCGGGGTCTTGGAGTCCCGGGCGCGGCTGACGGCGAGCTTGACCCAGTCGCGGACCGGGATGTCCTTGGTCTGGCAGGCGCGCCAGATGTCGCCGACCTCGACGTCGTGCTCGATGAGCACGTCGCCGGCCTTGTTCAGCACCCGCACGGTGCCGGCGGCCGAGATCTCGAAGGTCTTGTCGTGGGAGCCGTACTCCTCGGCCTTCTGCGCCATCAGACCCACGTTGGGGACGGTGCCGATCGTGGCCGGGTCGAGCGGGCCGTTCTTCTTCACGTCGTCGATGACGGTCTGGTAGACCCCGGCGTAGGAGGAGTCCGGGATCACCGCGAGGGTGTCGTCCTCGCCGCCGTCGACGCCCCAGAGCTTGCCGCCGTTGCGGACCAGGGCCGGGATGGAGGCGTCGATGATGACGTCGGAAGGAACGTGCAGGTTGGTGATGCCCTTGTCGGAGTTGACGTAGGACAGGCGCGGGCCCGCGGCGATGGCAGCCTCGATGGCCTTCTCGATCTCGGCGCCGTTCTCCAGGCCGGAGAGGCCCGAGAGGATCGCACCGAGGCCGTCGTTGGCGGACAGGCCGGCGGCCTGGAGGTCGGCGCCGTACTTCTCGAAGACGTCCTTGAAGTAGGCCTTCACGACGTGGCCGAAGATGATCGGGTCCGAGACCTTCATCATCGTGGCCTTCAGGTGCAGCGAGAAGAGCACGTCGTCGGCCTTGGCCTTGGCGAGCGCGTTCTCGAGGAAGGCGTGCAGGTTGGCGACGGACATGTACGTCGCGTCGACGATCTCGCCCTCGAGCACCGGCAGCTCGGCGAGCAGCGTCACCGTCTCGCCGTCGGCCTTCTCGAGCACGATGGAGAGCGTGTCTTCGGCCGGGATGGTCACGGACTTCTCGTTGGACTTGAAGTCGCGCGCACCCATCGTGGCGACGGTCGTCTGGGAGTCGTCGGAGAACGGCTTGTTGGTGTGCGGGTGGGCCTTGGCGTACGCCTTGACCGAGCCCGGCGCGCGCCGGTCGGAGTTGCCCTCACGCAGGACCGGGTTCACCGCGGAGCCCTTGACCTTGTCGTACTTGGCCCGGATCTCCTCCTCCTCGGGCGTGCTGGGCGCCTCGGGGTAGTCGGGGATCTGGTAGCCCTGGGTCTGCAGCTCCTTGATCGCGGCCTTGAGCTGCGGGATGGAGGCGGAGATGTTGGGCAGCTTGACGATGTTGGCTTCCGGCGTCTTCGCCAGCTCACCGAGCTCGCCGAGCGCGTCGTCGGCCAGGCCGAACTGGGCCAGGATGCGCGAGGCCACGGAGATGTCACGCGTCTCGACCTCGACGCCCGCCTTGGCCGCGTAGGCCGAGACGATCGGAAGGAAGGAGTACGTCGCCAGCAGCGGCGCCTCGTCGGTGTGGGTGTAGATGA
Source organism: Nocardioides sp. NPDC101246 (assembly GCF_044767415.1). Lineage (NCBI taxonomy): Bacteria > Bacillati > Actinomycetota > Actinomycetes > Propionibacteriales > Nocardioidaceae > Nocardioides > Nocardioides sp. NPDC101246. The sequence continues at coordinate 34,605 of NZ_JBIWNX010000017.1, read as the reverse complement.
TTCGTGCGGCCATTGCTGTGGCTACTCCTGACGAAACGAAAGTGTCTTGACATCAAGATAACAGAGAGGGTGGCGCAACACCGCCCCGCCCCACCTAAGCACCACGATGCGCCGTCGCAAAAGAGTTACTGTGTGTCAACACCTCATGTTGTTCAGGTGACTGCTGATACCTGAGTGCTTCTCGGGTGTCGATGGGTCTGACCGACGTCAATAGACATTGAAGGGTAAAAGGGGACATGACTGAGGAATCACTGTCGGCAGCTGAGCCGACCATCATCCAGAAGCTCACAGCCGAAGTCATCGGGACATTCATCCTCGTGTTCCTCGGCTGCGGTTCAGTCGTCGCGATCTTCGCGGGCCTCACCCACGCCGGACTGCGCAACTCGCCCTGGCGCCTCGAGGTCGCGGCGGTCGGCCTGGCCTTCGGTATCGCCGTCGTCATCGGCGCCTACACCTTCGGCCGCATCTCCGGCGCCCACTTCAACCCGGCCGTGACCCTCGGCGTCGCCTCCGCCGGCCGGATCAGCTGGAAAGAAGCGGGCACCTACATCGCCGCTCAGTTCGTCGGCGCGACCCTCGGCGCGCTCGTACTGTTCCTCGTCGCGATCTCATCGGGCTACAACTCCTGGAACGACGGCGGCCTCGCCGCCAACAGCTACGGTGAGGGAGCCGGCACCGGACTCATCGGCGCGATCCTGGTCGAGCTCGTGCTCACCTTCATCTTCGTCTTCATCATCCTCGGTGTCACCGACAAGCGTGCCGGGACCAACGCCACCGCAGCGCCGTTGGCCATCGGTCTCTCGCTCGCCGCGATCCACTTCGTCGGCATCCCGCTGACCGGCACCTCGGTCAACCCCGCTCGCTCGTTCGGACCGGCACTCTTCTCGGGCACCGACGCACTGATCGACCTCCCGGTCTTCCTGATCATCCCCGCTGTCGGTGGCGCCCTCGCCGGGTTCGTCTACCCGCTGCTCTTCAACAAGGACGGCTCCGAGATCGCGGGGGCCGGCCTCGCCTTCGGCGGCGACAGCATGGCCCCGGCTCAGAGCGTCCCGACCTGGGACTCCCAGGCTGCCGCCCCGGCGGCACCCGCAGCGCCGGCGGCCGCTGCAGCCGCTCCGGCGGCCCCTGCCGCGCCCGCTGCCAACCCGACACCCCCGGCTGCAGAGACCGGCGACCGCACCATCGTCTCCGGCGGTGGCGGTGGCCAGCCGGCCTGGCAGCAGCCGACCCAGACCAGCGAGGGCGACCTCCCGGTCTACGAGCAGGACGGCTGGCGCTGGGACTACGCCAAGCAGGAATGGGTCCCGATCGAGCAGTAGTCTCGAGAAGCACGAAGGCCGCCCCTCGGGGCGGCCTTCGTCCTATTCGTACGTCTTCATTCTCCGGGAACCGTCACCGCGAGGATCCACAGCGCGCCCGCGGTCAGCGCCAGCAGGGCAACGTCGAACCAGCGGTTGCGCACCGCCAGCATCCCGGCATCCTTCGTACGCAGCACCGCCCGACCCAGCGACGCGGCCCCCACCCCGGCGGCGAGGACGATGATCCCCACCCGCCAGTGACCGAAGCCGACCAGCCCGAGACCGACGAGCGCCGCCGTCAGCACCCCGAGGTAGACGAACCCGCCGATGGTCGAGGGGAAGCCGCGTACGTCCTGGGGGGCCGTCTTCTCCTGCTCAGGCGCCACCGCCGCCGGTGCGGGAGCCTCCGGCGTGGGGGTCAGCGGGGGGTGGACGGACACGGTGTCAGAGCCTTTCGAGAGCCTTCTCGGCGCTGAGGACGATATTGGAGAGCAGCATGGCGCGTGTCATCGGACCCACCCCACCCGGGTTCGGCGACACCCACCCAGCCACGTCCCACACGTCCTCGGCCAGGTCTCCTGCGATCTTACCGTCGACCCGGGAGACACCGACGTCCAACAGGGCCGCGCCAGGCTTGACCATGTCCTTGGTGATGATCCCGGGCACGCCCGCGGCAGCCACCACGATGTCGGCGTTGCGGGTGTGGGCGGCCAGGTCGCGGGTGCCGGTGTGGCACAGGGTGACCGTGGCGTTCTCGCTACGGCGGGTGAGCAGCAGGCCCAGCGGACGCCCGACGGTCAGCCCACGGCCGACCACGACGACCTCGGCGCCCTTGATCTCGACCCCGTGACGACGCAGCAGCTCGATGCAGCCCACCGGGGTGCACGGCAGCGGCCCGTCCTCACCGAGGACCAGCTTGCCGAGGTTGACCGGGTGCAGCCCGTCGACGTCCTTCTCCGGAGCCACGCGGGAGAGCAGCGCGAACTCGTCCAGGCCGGTCGGCTGCTGCACCAGGAAGCCGGTGCACGCCGGGTCGGCGTTGAGGCGGTCGATCTCGGCCTCGACCTCTTCCTGCGTCGAGGTCCCCGGCAGGTCGACGCGGATCGACTCGATGCCGATCTCGGCGCAGTCCTTGTGCTTGGCGTTGACGTACCACCGGCTCCCCGGGTCGTCGCCGACCAGCACCGTGCCGAGGCCAGGGGTGATGCCCTGGGCCTTCAGCTTCTCGACCCGCTCTGCGAGCTCGGCCTTGATCGCCTTCAGCGTCGCGGTGCCGTCCAGCTTCTGTGCTGTCACGATGTCAATCCTGTCACTCGAGTCTCTGTATTCCTTGTACGCGACGCCGACCCGGCGCATCTTGACCAGATCAAGGCCCGAGTCGGCGCGTTCTGACACGATTTCCCGCCGAGTCGGCGCGTTAGGACGAGCCGACTCGACGGGTTTCCGGATCAGTGGGCGAAATGCCGCGTGCCGGTGAAGTACATCGTCACGCCCGCCGCCTCGCACGCCTTGATGGTGAGCTCGTCGCGGATGGAGCCACCGGGCTGGACGATCGCCTTGACGCCGGCGTCGATCAGGATCTGCGGGCCGTCCTCGAAGGGGAAGAAGGCGTCGGAGGCGGCGACGGAGCCGCGGGCGCGCTCGGAGTCCTCGGCGAGCGTGTTGGCGCGCTCGACGGCCAGGCGGCAGGAGTCGACGCGGTTGACCTGGCCCATGCCGATGCCGACCGAGGCACCGTCGGAGGCCAGCAGGATCGCGTTGGACTTGGCCGAGCGGCACGCCTTCCAGGCGAAGGCCAGGTCGGCGAGGGTGGCCTCGTCGGCGGCCTCGCCCGTGGCCAGCGTCCACGACGCCGGGTCGTCGCCCTCGGCGTCGACGTGGTCGACCTGCTGCATCAGCAGGCCACCGGAGATCGGGCGGGTCTCGACCGGGGCACGCTCGTCGGCCGGTGCGACCAGGATGCGGATGTTCTTCTTGCCCTGCAGGATCTCGACGGCGCCGTCCTCGTAGCCGGGCGCCACGATGACCTCGGTGAACACCTCGGCGACCTGCTGGGCCATCTCGACCGTCACCGGCCGGTTCGAGGCGATCACGCCACCGAAGGCGGAGACCGGGTCGCAGGCGTGCGCGCGCCGGTGGGCCTCGGCGATGTCGGCACCGACCGCCAGGCCGCACGGGTTGGCGTGCTTGATGATCGCGACCGCCGGCTCGGCGAAGTCGTTGGCAGCACGCCGGGCGGCGTCGGTGTCGGTGTAGTTGTTGTAGGACATCTCCTTGCCGTGCAGCTGCTCGGCACGGGCGAGCCCGGCGGGACCGAACCCGTTGAGGTAGAGCGCGGCCTTCTGGTGCGGGTTCTCGCCGTAGCGCAGGACGGTCGCCTTCTCGTACGTCCCGCCGACCCACGCCGGGAAGCCGGTGCCGTCGGTGCTGTCCGTGAGCACGGAGCCCATCCAGGAGGCGACGGCCACGTCGTACGTCGCGGTGTGCACGAACGCGGCCGCGGCCAACGCCTTGCGCTGGTCGTAGGTGAAGCCACCGGCGGCGACAGCGGCAAGGGTCTCGGCGTACTGCTCCGGCGAGGTCACGATCGCGACCGAGGGGTGGTTCTTGGCGGCGGCGCGGACCATCGAGGGACCGCCGATGTCGATCTGCTCGACGACCTCGTCCGGGCCGGCACCCGAGGCGACGGTCTGCACGAACGGGTAGAGGTTGGAGACGACCAGGTCGAACGGCTCGACCTCGAGCTCCTTGAGCTGCTCGACGTGGGACTCGAGGCGGCGGTCGGCGAGGATGCCGGCGTGCACGCGCGGGTGCAGCGTCTTGACCCGGCCGTCGAGGCACTCGGGGAAGCCGGTCAGGTCCTCGACCTTGGTCACCGGCAGGCCGAGCTTCTCGATCAGTGCCGCCGAGCCACCGGTCGAGACGAGCTCGACACCGGCGTCATGGAGCGCTCGGACCAGGTCCTCGAGACCGGTCTTGTCGTAGACGGACACGAGCGCCCGCTTGATTGTGATCTGGTCCTGCACAGCGATACTCCCCATCGGTCGATGAATTCGATGAGGGGCACCCAGGCGGTCGATGCCGTCTCTTTACACTCCCCGGTGGTCCCCCACCTGCGCCAGTCGTGTGCTCGTCACTCTAACCGTTCAGGCGGGCCCGAACCGAACCCGCCGGCCGTCCACGACGTAGCCCTCGTGGGCGATCCGTCCGACCGTCTCGACAAGCATCGAACGCTCGACGACCTTGATCCGCTCGTGCAGCGTCTCCTCGGTGTCGTCGTCCTCCACGGGCACCGTCACCTGGGCCATGATCATCCCGGTGTCGACCCCGGCGTCGACGACGAACAGCGTCGCCCCGGTCACCTTCACGCCGTACTCCAGCGCGTCCCGCGCCCCGTGCATCCCCGGGAACGACGGCAGCAGCGCCGGATGCGTGTTGAGCGTCTTCCCGCCGAACCGGTCCAGGAAGGCCTCCCCCACCAGCTTCATGAACCCGGCAGAGACGACAAGATCAGGCTCGTACGCAGCCACCGACTCGGCCAGCGCCGCGTCCCACTCCTCGCGCGACCCGAAGTCCTTGACCCGATGCACGAAGGTCGGGATCCCAGCATCGGTCGCCCGGGTCAGCCCCTGGATCCCGTCGCGGTCGGCACCGACCGCGACGACCTCGGCCCCGTACTCGGGGGACGCGCAGGCGTCCAGCAGGGCCTGAAGGTTGGTGCCCGAGCCGGACACGAGGACGACAAGACGAAGAGCCACGCGTAGAGACTAAGCCGCACGGTCCTCAGGCAGGGAACGCCGGTGCCACCAGGTCATCGTGAGCCCGGCGAGGAGGCCGGCGAGACCGAAGAAGGCGATGGCGTTGACGAGCACCTGCCCGGCGTACGGCCCGATGTCGGCCATCCGGCCGGGGCCGACGGAGCCGCCGGCGACACCGGACAGGATGGCGAGGAGCAGGCCGGCGACGACGCCGGCGCTGACGCCGCGGAGCGCACCCTCAGACCAGCGCAGGGTGGGCCGGACCCGGCTGACCCGGCAGACGGCCCAGAAGGCGGTGAGCGGGCCGAGCGCCATCACCGCGGCGACCCAGGCGGGCGGGGCGCCGTTGTCGGGCAGGGCGGCGAGCATCGGGAACATCGGCAGCGGCCCGAGGGTCACCGCGGTCGGGGTGACGGTGGTTCCGACACCGACCGAGAACCCCGGCCCCAGGACGTACGCACTGGAGAAGAGCACCGCGTTGGGGAGCACGAAGACGGCGAGCAGCGAGTAGAGGATGATCCCGCCGACGTCGAGGTGGAGCTGGGAGACCACGTTGACCGATGTGGTGAAGTCGGTGAAGAGGGCCGCGAAGAACACCAGCGTGCTGACCGCGAACCACCAGAGCAGGATCGACCTGACCATCACCAGTACGTCCACGGCGGCGCGCGGCAGCAGCGTGATCCAGAGCGCCGCACGGCCGGAGCCGACCGCGATCGCGGGCAGGGCCACGACCACGCAGAGCCCGACCGACCAGGCGAAGACACCGGCGATGCTCGGCGAAGTGGCCGGGGTGCCGGCGATGATCGCGGTGGCCAGCGCGGTGCCGGCGTAGCCGAGCGTGAAGAGACCGGCGACGACCGGGACGGTCAGGTCACGCTCGCCGTCGGCGAGCGCGTTGGCGTCGGGGCCGTGCAGCGAGACCGAGTCGCCGACCCGGACCGCGACCTGCCACATCGCCCAGGCGAGGACGAGAGTCAGCCCGAGCGGGACGACGGTGATCGCGACACCGGAGACGAAGACACCCGAACCGTGCCCGAGCAGCCATCCGAGCGCGGCGACACGCAGGGCGTCCGAGGGCTCACCGTGGGCTCCCATGTCGCTGATGAACCAGCCGAGGATGCCGATCGCCAGGCACACGACCAGCGTGGCGGCGGCCGTGCCGATGCCGCCGAGCAGGGCGACCGCGACCAGCGGGCGGCGGTGGCGGAGATCCTGGAGATCATCCGCCGAGAGCCCGCGGTCGGGGGTGCGAGGAGGCAGCAGCGAGGACATCGCGTCTCATCCTCGCAACCCGTGTCGTCTCGATCTCGGCGACGCGCCGCCAGGGACGTTCACCGGGTTGGTCACAGCGGTTGATACCCGCCTGTGCATCTGCGGCTATTGCCGTTCATTCGACCGAATCACCTACAGTTGACCGCTGACATGGGCATGACCACGGCAGACCACGAGACCTTCGAGGCGTTCTATCAGGACGTCCGTGGACGCCTCCTGCTCCAAACCTGGTCGCTGACCGGGGACCTGGAGGCCGCCAAGGCCGCCGTGCGCGGCGCGCTGGTCATCACCTGGCACCACTGGCGCAAGGTGAAGCCGATGGACGACTTCGAGCGCGAGGACTGGGTGCGCCCGATCGCCTGGTCCAAGGCGATCCGCAACCACTCGGTGCCCCTCCTCCACCGCGACCAGACGATCGCGCCGGAGGCCCGCCAGGCCCTCTCCGCGCTGCGCGGCCTGCCGCTCCACGACCGCAAGGTCTTCCTGCTCGGCCACCTCACCAGCGTCGACCTGGCTCAGCTGGCCCGCGAGGTCGGCACCCCGATCAGCCGCACCGAGACCGACCTGCAGGCCGCCAACGCTGCGATCTGCGCCGAGCTCGGGATCGCTCCGGAGCAGCTGCAGTCGATCTTCGACCCGCTCGTCGACGTGCTCACCGAGCAGCCCTGGCCGAAGACCTCGACGATCACCACCGCCGGCGCCGTACGCCGCCGGGTGCACACCACCATCGGCGCGGCCGCAGCCATCGCCGCCCTGGTCGGCACCGGCTTCTTCGTCGCCCAGGGCGCCGAGACCGCGCCGCGGCTCAACACGCTCTCGATGCAGTCGGCGGCCGAGGAGTTCGAGGTCGAGCCCAGCCAGATCCCCGGCAAGAAGCTGACCGCCAAGGACCTGATGACCGAGGAGGAGGTCGCGAAGATCTACGGCGGCACCTGGGCCGTCGACATCTCCTCCGACAACCTCGAGGGCACCGGCCTCACCATCCCCTGCCAGGCCGACACCTCGGCCGACAAGCGGCCGGCGGCGAGCATGGCGCGCACCTTCACCGCCAAGGCGAAGGCGACCAGCGCCGGCACCACGATCGAGTCATCGGTCGACGCGACGGCGGCGGCTGCGGCGTACAAGAAGATGCAGGGGTGGTACGCGGCGTGCGCCGAGCCCCGCTACCAGCTGCTCCTCACCGAGTCGGTCGACGGCATCGGCGACCAGGCGACCCTCTTCACCTACCGCGACTGGGAGAACAACCGGGCGGTCACCTACGGCGTCGCGCGCACCGGCAGGCACACCGCCGCGGTCACCGTGAAGACCGAGGGCAAGTCCAGCACGACCGCGGCCAGGACCTCGACGATGCTCGGCACCGCCGTCCACAACCTCTGCTCGATGCCGGGTGCGGGCGCGTGCGTGGAGACCAAGCGGCCGCGGACGACGGTGGTCCCGATCGCCACGGGCAAGGCCCCGGGGCTGATCAACGAGACCGATCTGCCGCCGGTCAGCGGGGTCGGTGACCCGTGGGAGGGCACCGAGGCGAAGGCCGCCAAGACGAACCCCGCCCAGACCCGCTGCGACAACACCGAGTTCAACGCCAAGGGCATGACCGGCGCCCAGACGCGTTCCTTCGTGATCCCCGAGACGAAGAAGAAGCTCGCGCCGACCTTCGGGCTCACCGAGACGGTCGGCAAGTTCGGCTCCGCCAAGGAGGCGCAGGCCTTCAACGTCGCGATCAAGGGCCGGCTGGACAAGTGCAGCGACAAGCAGCTCGGTAGCCACGTCACCCAGCTCGCGACCGAGTCCATCAAAGACGGCGCGATCACGGTGTGGGACATCCGGGTAGAGCTCGAGAACTCCTCGATCTACTACCGGATGGCCGCGATCCGGCGTGGCGCCAGCGTCGCCCAGATGAGCTTCGTGCCCGACGGCGACGCCGACATCAGCAACTCCGACTTCGTCGCGCTCACCAAACGCGCCGCGTACCGCCTCGACTATCTCTGAGACTCGCTGACTCTTTGTCCTCCGGATGCAACCGGAACCGCCGCTCAGGCATCTGAACCTCTGAGGCTGGCGCAGGGCCAGATCAGGGTCCGGCCGGTCCGGGGAGGCAAACGATGGACGAGGACGAGTTCGACGTGTTCTACAACGCGTCCTACCGCCGCGTGTGCGCCCAGGTGTACGCCATGATCGGCGACTCCGACGAGGCCGCCGAGTGCGTCCAGGAGGCCTTCGCCCGCGCCTGGGCGCACCGACGGAAGATGTCCTCGGTCGACTACCCCGAAGCCTGGGTCCGCACCACCGCCTACCGCCTCGCGGTGGGCCGCTGGCGCAGGAAGAAGTACGCAGGCCGCGTCACCGACAGGGCCGTCGGCGTCCGCACGGAGATGCCCGCCGTCGACGAGACCCATGTCGCTCTCGTCGACGCACTGAAGAAGCTCCCCGAGGTCCAGCGCCAAGCCATCGTCCTGCACCACATCGCCGACCTGCCCGTCCACCAGGTGGCCGCGGAGGTCGGCGTGCCGACCGGAACCATCAAGGCCCGCCTCTCCCGCGGGCGCACCGCGCTGGCAGCTCTGCTGGCCGACGAAGCGCCCGGCACCGCACTGGAAGGAGGCGTGCGATGAGTGACCCGATCTCCCGCCTGGACCAGTTCCGCGCGACTACCCCTGGAGCACCGATGAAGTCCGCAGCCGAGGTACGCCGACGGGGTGACCAGATCCGCCGCCGCCAGCGCACCCTCGTCGCCGCCGGAGCCGCGGCCCTGGCCGCGGTCGTCGCCGGACCGATCATCTTCCTCTCCGCCGGGTTCGGCGACAGGGCCATCGATCCTGCGCCGGCGCCCAGCGAGACTCCGAGCACGGTCGCCCCCAGTCCGTCGACCTCGGCCTCCGCGCCGGCCTCGGACCTCACCCGCGCCGCCCTTCCGATCGCGGCAGACCTGGTCGCGGACGATCCGTTCCCGGCCTGGGTCGAGGAGCGGAGCTATGACGGTGAGGGACAGGGCGATCACAACGAGTGCCTCACCGCGTCTCTTGCCGACGCAGATGCGGTGGCGACCGTGCGCCGTGACTTCGTCCCCCAGCCCGGAGACGAGCTGTCGGCCTCGGCCGGGACGCTGAAGGCCGTCGTCGCCGAGTTCGAATCGCCCGAGGCGGCCGAGAAGGCGCGCGGCGATCTTTCGGAGGCGGCGGCCGCGTGTCCCGGCGTGGCCGACGCGGAGACCGCCGGCTCGCTCCCTGTCGAGGGCGGCGTCATCTCCGGTGGCGACATCGAGGTGGTGGCGTACCAGCCTGACGACCCTGACATGAATGCGGTCTGGGAGGTCGCGACGGCAGTCGTCTCCGCCGAGGACCGGGTCCTGGTGATGACGCGGAAGCGTGGCGTACAGAGCTACGTCTCCCCGACCGACCTGCAGACCTCGGCTATCAACGCCGCCCACCGGATGGTCGGTGCGAAGAGTCCGGTCGAACCGTCCTCGAACCCGCCGGCCTCGGCGCCGGCGAGCAGCACGCCTCCAGAGCCGAGCCTGTCGGCACGCAACCTGCTCACCGGGGAGGACGCGATCTACCCCAACGGAGGGGCGCTGGACTGGGTGGAGAGCTCCGAGTCGACGACCACCGGCGAGACCGTGCCCGCGGCCAACGCCTGCTGGCAGGGCTCCATGAAGGCTCGCGGAGCGATCGCCACCATGCAGCGGAACTTCCTCCTGGAGACCTCCGAAGGCGGCGACTCCGACTCCGACGTCTATCTCAACGAGACGATCGCCGAGTTCCCGTCCAACGAGGAGGCCCAGGCGGCGTACGAGGACGTGCTCACCTGGTTCGACGGCTGCAGCCCCGAAGGGTCGGACAGCTTCAAGCCCGACCCGTTCGGCGACGTGCCGATGTCGGCGCCGGCCGAGGGCGTGACCGGGCTTGCCATCTACGGCCCGATCACGGCCGCCCCGGGGACGCAGTACGACCCCGCGGACCATGAGGGCGACGGGTGGTTCCTGGAGATGGGAGTGGTCCTCAGCGGCACCCGGATCGCCGTCCTGAGCCAGCTGGTCAGCGGGCAGGACTACAACTGGCCCGCAGAGGACGGCGGCACACCGGTGCAACAGATGCTCCCCGCCGCGGCCGATCGGATCTCCGCCAAGTGAGCGCGCATGCAACCGAAGTTGACGTTCGCACGTATCAACCCGCGACACTGACGCTCCTGCAAGGGTCGGGGAAAGCCAGCCGGGGAGGCAAGACGATGGACGAGGACGAGTTCGACGCGCTGTACAACGCGTCCTACCGCCGCTTGTGTGCTCAGCTGTACGCCATGATCGGCGACTTCGACGAGGCCGCGGAGTGCGTCCAGGAGGCGTTCGCCCGCGCGTGGGCGCACCGTCGGAAGATGTCCTCGGTCGACTACCCCGAAGCCTGGGTCCGCACCACCGCCTGCCGTCTCGCGGTGGGCCGCTGGCGCCGGAAGAAGTACGCCTCGCGGGCCGCGGACCGAGCTGTCGGCGCTCGCACGGAGATGCCGGCGGTCGACGAGTCCCACGTGGCTCTCGTCGCGGCGCTGAAGAAGCTCCCCGAGGCTCAGCGTCAGGCGATCGTCCTGCACCACATCGCCGATCTGCCCGTCCACCAGGTGGCCGCCGAGGTCGGCGCCCCGACCGGCACGGTCAAAGCCCGACTGGCTCGAGGACGAGCCGCGCTCGCGGAGCTGCTCGCCGAGGACCCCGGCGCCGTCTGGAAGGAGGCCTGAGATGAGTGACCCGATCTCGCGGCTGGACCAGTTCCGCGCCGACGCCCCCGGAGCGCCGATGAGCTCCGCAGCCGAGGCACGGAGCCGAGGCGACCAGATCCGGCGCCGCCGTCGTGCCGTCGTGACCGCGGGTACGGCGGCCGTGGCCGCCGTCGTCGCCGGACCGATCATCTTCCTCTCGGCCGGACTCGGCGACAAGGGCATCGACCCCGCACCGGCACCGAGCGACAGCGCCGCCGCGCCCAGCGCGTCGGCATCCGCCTCGGCGTCGGATCTCGGCCGGGCCAACCTGCCGACCGAGGACGACCTCGTCGCCGACGACCCCTATCCGGCGTGGACCCAGGAGCAGACCTACGACGGCGAGGGCACCGACGCCTACAACGACTGCCTCACCAACACTCTGGGTGGCTCCGGCGCGACGACGACGTTCCGCCGCGACTTCGTCGCGAAGCCCGGGGAGGAGATGGCCGACGCGGCAGGCACACTGAACGCCGTCGTCGCCCAGTTCGACTCGGCCGCCGAGGCCGAGAAGGTGAGTGTCAACCTCTCCGACGCCGCTATCTCCTGCTCCGGCGTGGACGGAGCGGAGCTGGCCGGCACCCTCCCAATCGAGAGCCGCGTCATCTCGAGCGGCCGCATCGACGTGGTGACGTACCAGCCTGAGGACCCGGACATGAACGCGGTCTGGGAGACCGCGACGGCCGTCGTCGCCGCAGAGGACCGGGTGCTGGTGATGACCCGGAAGCGCGGCGTCCAGAACTATGTACCGCCGACTGATCTGCAGACCTCCGCCGTCAACGCCGCCTACCGGATGGTCGGCGCCGCACCTTCGGGCGAGCCGTCCGCCGACCCGACGGAGACGGGATCGCCCGCGGACAGTCTCAGCCCCGCCAACCTGGTCGATGGCAGCACCCTCCCCCCGCTCGACCGCTTCGAGAGCCCTCTCGGCTGGAACCAGTACACGCCCACTCCCGACGTGCCGACGCTTGCCTGCCAGAAGGAGTGGCTCTCCTCGCTCGGCGCCACGGCGAAGGTTGCCTCCGACTACCGCTGGGACACCGACCGCGCCATGGTCGGCCAGGTGCACGTCGCGGTGCTGGACTTCCCCGACGAGAACGCCGCCGGTGCTGGGTACAACGAGATCATGGAGTGGATGGAGGTCTGCCCGGCCAACAAGCTCGGGGTCGACCCGACCGTCACCTCGCTGCCCACCGATGTCAGCGACGACCTCGACGCCGGGCCGAAGCGCGCGGCCCGATCACAGGCGACGTACCCGGGCCTGGACGGCGGCGACAGCATATGGTTCGAGACCGAGCTGGTCGCGGAGTACGGGACCCGGCTCGTCCTGGTTAGCTACGCCGAGCTCGCCGGCCCTTGCCCGCCGAGCACCGGCGACAAGGATGACCCGTGCTACCAGCCCGACCAGCCCGACTCGTGGCCTGGCCGGATCCTCGCGATCGAGAAAGCGGCGGTCACTGCCGGGGTCAAAGGTCTTTGGTGACACCAACCCGACCTATCGACAGGCGAGACCGCTAGTGTCGGTAACAAAAATCTTGATTAGCATCCCCCACCTTCACGAACCGCTACGCTCACACGCCCAAGGACCACGTAATTGAAGGCCTGTAACAGAATCGAGCACAGCAGAATGAGTAGAATTGTCGCAAGAGCATCACTTATGATCGCAGCCTTGAGCACAATGCTTGCCATCGCATCACCCGCTCACGCGGCTGATCTGACGCTGACCTGGAGTAACCCCGCCTCAGGATGGCAATACCAGGGCGGCTGGGACGACTCAGCAGACAATCTCTGTGCCCGCACGCAAGGAAACCGGGCGCGTGTCAAGATGATCCCGACCAACGGATCTGGGTCAACTTATTCGGCGACCACTACCAGCGGCGGGGGCGGCAACTGGGGAAGTTGGGCGTGCACCGGAAACCTCTCCATCCCGGAGGACAAGCAGTACCGCATGGAGCTATACGTCTGGACCAGCGACGCCTATCGCCTAGCGAAGTCGGGTAACTTCTACAGTTGATCTCGACTCTGGTGGTTCGGCCCTGAAAGATCACCGGGCCGACCGACTCTCCGCCCGCTGAACCACTCGATTCGGGCGACGGTGAACGAATTGCGTCCCGGCAACCGCAGGCCGCCGGGACGCAATTCTCATCTGGGGCAGGCCCCACCCCGGGTAGGACGCGGTAGCTCGAGCGGAGCGTAGGGCCTCAGCCCATCGTGTGAGTTGCTCGAGCGTAGAGGACCGAGTCCGGGTCTCTGGGCAGCCGTCTCGTCGAGGCGCTCCCAGTAGCGGATGAATGCAACGCGGCTATGAAAGCATCAGGCCGCCGCGATAACTGATCAACACTCTCGCTATCGCGCCGTCGACATGGCTTCTCAACTGTAGAGGCTGTCGCTTGCAACCGTCTCCCAGCCGTCGTTATACCACTGGAGGTACAACACATAGGGCTGATCCTCCGGAATGGACAAGTTGCCGGTGCATGTCGCCGACGGCCCGTTCTTGGTCGAGACGCTGAAGTTTGGGGAGCTACCGTTCTGGCGAACCAAGCGCGCCCGGATCGTAGACCCGGAAGATGTCGACCAGTTCTTTCGCACGCATAGGTTGTCGGTCGAATCGGCATAGGTTGCGATCCACCTGTAGTCGGCTGGAGTGTTGAGCGGATGGTGCGAGGCGTATCCGTCACTGGCCAAGGCCGGTGGCGGCATCGCAATTGCTGCGCCCGTACCTATTGCTACACCGCCTACGATTGTCTTCCATCTCATTGGACTCTCCTTTTAAGCAAGTGGCTGGTTTCGCTCAGTCGGACTATACGATCGAATCGCACTCCCGACCGCGGAATCAGTCGATTGATCCAACCTTGCGAAGCTCGCAAAGACTGTTTGGTACGAAGCACGTGTGACCACTCCGAACATGAATGATGATCACCGTTGATCCGCTGCCCGCCACCGTGAGCGCCGTGCTCGGAACCGAGAAGCAGTGGCGCGGCGACGAGGCCGCGCTCACCGCTTCCGCCGACATGGTGGAGACGTACAGCGAGCATGAACGCGCATTCGGACGAATTCCCCAGAGACGACTGACCGCCCCGCGACCATGACGGTCGCGGGGCGGTCAGGGTCTGACGTACGTCAGAGGGACTGCAGGATCTCGCGAGCGAGAGCAGCGGTCTCCGACGGGGTCTTGCCGACCTTGACGCCGGCGGCCTCGAGGGCCTCCTTCTTCGCCTGCGCGGTGCCGGCGGAGCCGGACACGATCGCACCGGCGTGACCCATGGTCTTACCCTCCGGCGCGGTGAAGCCGGCGACGTAGCCGACGACAGGCTTGGAGATGTTCTCCTTGATGTAGGCCGCGGCCCGCTCCTCGGCGTCGCCACCGATCTCACCGATCATGACGATGAGCTTGGTCTCGTCGTCCTTCTCGAACGCCTCGAGGGCGTCGATGTGGGTGGTGCCGACGATGGGGTCACCACCGATGCCGATGGCGGTGGAGAAGCCGAAGTCCTTCAGCTCGTACATCATCTGGTAGGTCAGCGTCCCCGACTTGGAGACGAGACCGACCGGGCCCTTGCCCGTGATGGTGTGCGGCGTGATGCCGGCCAGCGACTCACGCCCGACTCGTGGCCCGGCCGGATCCTCGCCATCGAGAAGGTGGCGGTCACCGCCGGGATCAGCGACCTGCGCTGACGGACGCCACTTAAACACGATATGGTTGATCGTCTTTTATGACTTAGCGCGGGGAGACTCCTGTCACAACGCGCTCACGCAGGGAAGACACGTACCGGTCAGGACGTTCGGGCCCAACAGAGCCCCGACCCGCATCAACCTTGGAGAAGCCCTCTCGTGTCCACCGCCCCCGCCACCCGACGGCGCCTGCCGCTCCCGTCCTTCTCGGTCCAGATCATCCTGGGCCTCGTCCTCGGCGTCGCGCTCGGTGCGGTCGCGCGAGCGATCGGCCCCGGGGCCGGCGACGAGGCCAACTGGCTGACGACGACGCTCGCCACGATCGGCGGCTCGTTCGTCTCGTTGCTCAAGGCCGTCGTCGTACCGCTGATCTTCACCGCCATCATCGCCTCGATCGCCAACCTGCGTACGGTCAGCAACGCGGCCCGGCTCGCGGGCCAGACGCTGCTGTGGTTCGCCATCACCGCGGCCATCTCGGTCGCCATCGGCATCGGTCTGGGCCTGGTCTTCCGGCCCGGCAGCAACACCGCGGTCAGCACCGCCGACGCGGCCGAGGCCGGCGCCTCCGCCTCGTGGCTCGACTTCCTCCAGGGCCTGATCCCCGGCAACTTCCTCGGCCTCGAGGCATCGACCAGCGTCGAGCAGGTCGGCGGGAG
Source organism: Nocardioides sp. NPDC101246 (assembly GCF_044767415.1). Classification (NCBI taxonomy): domain Bacteria; kingdom Bacillati; phylum Actinomycetota; class Actinomycetes; order Propionibacteriales; family Nocardioidaceae; genus Nocardioides; species Nocardioides sp. NPDC101246. Next base: position 19,203 of record NZ_JBIWNX010000017.1, on the reverse strand, counting down.
CCCGCTCGCGGAGACCGCGCTGAGCTTCAACGTCCTCCAGGTGCTCGTGGTGGCCCTCGCGATCGGTATCGCGGCCCTCAAGACCGGCGAGAAGGCCGAGCCGTTCCTCGCCTTCAACCGCTCCTTCCTCGCGATCGTGCAGAAGGTGCTGTGGTGGATCATCCGGCTGGCGCCGATCGGCACCCTCGGCCTGATCGGCAACGCGGTCGCGTCCTACGGCTGGGACTCGCTGAGCTCGCTGGCCTGGTTCGCGGTGGCCGTCTACGTCGGCCTGGCACTGGTCCTGTTCGTCGTCTACCCGGTGCTGCTGCGGGTCAACGGCCTCAACCCGCTGGCGTACTTCCGCGGTGCCTGGCCGGCGATCCAGCTCGCCTTCGTCTCGCGCTCCTCGGTGGGCACCATGCCGGTGACCGAGCAGGTGACGGTCAAGAACCTCGGCGTCCCCCAGGAGTACGCCTCGTTCGCCGTCCCGCTGGGCTCGACCACGAAGATGGACGGCTGCGCCTCGATCTACCCGGCGATCTCGGCGATCTTCGTCGCCCAGATCTTCGGGATCGACCTGGGCATCACCGACTACCTGCTGATCGCCTTCGTCTCGGTCGTCGGCTCGGCCGCCACCGCCGGCCTCACCGGCGCCGTCGTGATGCTGACCCTCACGCTCTCGACCCTCGGCCTGCCGCTGGCCGGCGTCGGCCTGCTGCTCGCGATCGACCCGATCCTCGACATGGGTCGCACCGCGGTCAACGTCGCCGGGCAGGCGCTCGTGCCGACCATCGTGGCCAAGCGCGAGAGCATCCTCGACGTCGACCGCTACCGCTCCGCCTCCGCGGCCGGGCTGCTCGCCGACGACGAGCCCGTCAAGGAGACGGTCGCCGCCTGACGTCTATCCGGGGTGACATGTCACCCCGGGTAGGCCGCGTCCGCTCGCGCGGCGCGCAGCGCCTCGGCCCACCAGGTGAGCTGGGCGAGCATGCCCTTGGCGTAGACCACCGAGTCCGGGTCGTCTGGCCGGCCGTTCTCGTCGAGGCGCTCCCAGTAGCGCGGGAAGGCGAGGCGTGCCTGGAGCGGGTGGGCGTGCAGCTCGGTGAGCACGTTCTCCAGGTGAAGGGCGGCGTGGCGGCCGCCGCTGTCGCCACCGTAGGAGACCAGCGCGACCGGCTTGGCCTGCCACTGGGTGAAGTGCCAGTCCAGCGCCGACTTCAGCGAGGCCGGATAGCTGTGGTTGTACTCGGGCGTGACGACGACGAAGCCGTCGGCGGCCTCGAGCGCCTCGGTCAGGTCGCGCTGACCGTCGGGCCTCGGATAGTCGGCGCCGGCGGCCTTCGGCGACTCTGCGGGCAGGGACAACGGGATCTCATGGTCGGCCAGATCGATCAGCTCGACCTGGAGACCGCCGTACGCCTCGGCCTGCTCGGCCATCCAGGTGCCGAAGATCGGGCCACCGCGGCCTTCCCGGACGCTGGCGGTGATGACTGCGATACGTAGTGGTGTGCTCATGTCAGCCAGGTTCGTCCCGATCAGCAGCCGGCGGGAGACCGAGCCGAGGCTGGCCCCAGCAGGGCCACCATGACCGCCCGGCCGGACCGTAGGGTTGGTGACATGCCAGCCAACGCGGGAGCCCTCGGCTCGTTCATCCGGGACCGCCGCGACCGGACCACGCCCGAGAGCGTCGGCCTGCCGGAGGGCGTACGCCGCCGGGCGCCCGGTCTGCGGCGCTCCGAGCTGGCCACGCTGGCCGGGATCAGCGTGGAATACCTGGTGCGGATCGAGCAGGGCCGCGACCGCCACCCCTCACCGCAGGTCCTGCGGGCCATCGGTGACGCGCTCGGCTTCGACGCCGCCGCCCACGAGCACCTGCGGACCCTGGCGATGGCCTCGAGCGGACAGTGCGTCGGGCCGTACTCATCGGGTCGTGACGTACGCCCCGGCGCCCGCGCCCTCATCGAGCAGCTCGAACCCGGGGTCGCGGTGCTCACCAACCGGCTCGGCGACCTGCTCGCCCACACTGAGACCTTCGACCTGCTCGCCCGACCCCTGGGGCTGCTCGACCACGCGGAGCCCAGCCTGACCGCATACGCCTTCCTCCACCCGCGCGCCCGCGAAGCGTTCCCCGACTGGGACCTCGTCGCCGACGACCTGGTCGCGAACCTCTACCGCGGGCCGAACGCCGGCACCTCGCGCCGGATGATCGAGGCGCTGTCACCCCAGGCGGGGCCAGAGTTCACCGACCGCCTGAACCGCCACGACCTGCCGCACGGCGGTGTGTGGCGCTGGCGGCATCCCGACGCCGGCGAGCTGCGCTTCGAGGTCGAGGAGCTCGAGCTCCCTGCCGCCGACAACCAGCAGATCCTGGTGCTGATGCCGGCCGACACGGCGACCGCCGAGTCGCTCGACGCGATGCGGCGCCGGCGCTCCGGCGCCCTGCGTGCGGTCTGAGGTCAGCTCGGCGGGATGTAGAGCTTGAAGCCCGCAGGCAGCTTGTCGGGTGCCCTGTGGCCGTTGTAGATCCGCAGCTCCTCCTCGGTGATGCGGAACTTCTTGGCGACGCTCGCGTAGGTGTCGCCGGCGACGGTCGTGTAGACCGTCTCCCCGGTGCCGGGCTCGGGTTTCGGCTTGGGCTTCGGCTTGGCGGGCTCGGCCGGGATCTCGATCGTCGTGCCGGCGAGCAGCTTGGTCGGGTCCGCGTAGCCGTTGTGCTTCATCAGCTCGTCCGCGGTGACGCCGAACTTCTTGCCGATGCTGACGAAGGTGTCACCGGCGACGACCTTGTACTTCTTCAGCTTCGGCTTGGCCTCGGGGATCTTGATCTTGCTCCCGGCCAGCAGCTTGGTGGGATCCTCGTAGCCGTTGTAGGCCATCAGCGCACCCACCTCGACGCCGAACTTCTCGGCGATGCCGGAGAAGGTGTCACCGGGCACCACCAGGTAGGTCTTCTCGGCCGGCTTCGCGGGCGGGCTCACCACCAGCTCGGCGCCTGCCCGGATCTTGGCGGGGTCGGCGATCTTGTTCCAGGTCGCGAGGTCGGTGACCGTGACGCCGTACCTCCCGGCGATCCCCGACAGCGTCTCCCCCGGCTGGACGGTGTGGGTCTTCCGGGCGGGATCCGCGTGAGCCACGCTCCGATCCACGCCGTGGGTCGACGCCGCAGCGACCGTGTTCAAACCGGCGCCCAACGACACGACCGAAGCCGAGATTCCGATGACGACCGCACCCGAGATCAAACGTGCCGTTCGCTTGGCCATGGTCGTCACATTAATCCGTACGGACGCTCAGGCGTGCGTATTCGGACCGATTCCCATCCAAGACGACGACCGCCCCGCGACCATGACGGTCGCGGGGCGGTCTGGATCTGACGTACGTCAGAGGGACTGCAGGATCTCGCGAGCGAGAGCAGCGGTCTCCGACGGGGTCTTGCCGACCTTGACGCCGGCGGCCTCGAGGGCCTCCTTCTTCGCCTGCGCGGTGCCGGCGGAGCCGGACACGATCGCACCGGCGTGACCCATGGTCTTACCCTCCGGCGCGGTGAAGCCGGCGACGTAGCCGACGACAGGCTTGGAGATGTTCTCCTTGATGTAGGCCGCGGCCCGCTCCTCGGCGTCGCCACCGATCTCACCGATCATGACGATGAGCTTGGTCTCGTCGTCCTTCTCGAACGCCTCGAGGGCGTCGATGTGGGTGGTGCCGATGATCGGGTCACCGCCGATGCCGATGGCGGTGGAGAAGCCGAAGTCCTTCAGCTCGTACATCATCTGGTAGGTCAGCGTGCCCGACTTGGAGACGAGACCGACCGGGCCCTTGCCCGTGATGGTGTGCGGGGTGATGCCGGCCAGGGACTCGCCCGGCGTGATGATGCCGGGGCAGTTCGGGCCGATCATCCGCGTGGCCTTGCCCTGCAGGTAGGACCACACCTCCGCGGTGTCCTGGACCGGGACGCCCTCGGTGATGACCACGATCAGCGGCATCTCGGCGTCGATGGCCTCGATCGCGGCAGCCTTGGTGAAGGCCGGCGGGACGAAGAGGACCGACACGTTGGCGCCGGTCTCCTTGATGGCCTCCTCGACGGTGCCGAAGACCGGGAGGGTGACGTCGTTGCCCTCGTGGTCCTTGTGGGTGACCGTGGTGCCGGCCTTACGGGCGTTGACGCCACCGACGATCTGGGCACCCGAGTCGAGCATCAGAGCGGTGTGCTTCGCACCCATGCCCCCGGTGATGCCCTGGACGATGACCTTGCTGTCCTTGTTGAGGTAAATACTCATTGTTAGTTCTCCCCGGCCTCAGGCGTTGGCCAGCTCGGCGGCCTTGTCGGCGCCGCCGTCCATGGTGTCGACGATGGTGACCAGCGGGTGGTTGGCCTCACTGAGGATCTGGCGACCCAGGTCCACGTTGTTGCCGTCCAGACGCACGACGAGCGGCTTGGTGGCCTCGTTGCCGAGGATGTCCAGCGCGCCGACGATGCCCTTGGCGACCTCGTCACACGCGGTGATGCCACCGAAGACGTTCACGAACACGGACTTGACCTGCTCGTCGTTCAGGATGACGTCGAGACCGTCGGCCATGACCTGCGCGTTGGCGCCGCCACCGATGTCGAGGAAGTTGGCGGGCTTGACGCCGCCGTGAGCCTCACCGGCGTACGCGACGACGTCGAGGGTCGACATGACCAGACCCGCGCCGTTGCCGATGATGCCGACCTGGCCGTCGAGCTTGACGTAGTTGAGGCCCTTGTCCTTGGCCTTCGCCTCGAGCGGGTCCTCCTCGTCACGGATGACGAAGTCCTCGTGGTCCTCGTGGCGGATCTCGGAGGCGTTGTCGTCCAGCGACACCTTGCCGTCCAGGGCCTCCAGCTTGTCGCCCTCCAGGCGAGCCAGCGGGTTGACCTCGACGAGCGTCGCGTCCTCCTCGGTGAACACCGTGTAGAGGCTCTGGATCATCGCGACGGCCTGCTCGAAGACCGGCTCCGGGAAGCCGCACTCGGTCGCGATCTCGCGCGCCTTGGCTTCGTCGACACCCTTGCCGGGGTCGATGCCGATCTGCTTCACGGCGTCGGGGTTGGTCTTGGCGACCTCCTCGATCTCCACACCACCCTCGACGGACGCGATGCAGAGGTACTGCCGGTTCGACCGGTCCAGCAGGAAGGAGAAGTAGTACTCCTCCACCGGCGGGGTCGCGGGCGTCACGAGGACGCGGTTGACCGGCAGGTCCTTGATCGTCAGGTCGAGGATGTTGGTGGCGTGCTCGAAAGCGTCCTCAGGCGTCTTGGCGATCTTGACACCGCCGGCCTTCCCGCGGCCACCGGCCTTGACCTGCGCCTTGATGACGGTCACGCCACCCAGCTCCTCGGCCGCGGCCTTGGCCGCCTCCGCCGAGTCGACGACAACACCGAGGGTGGTCGCCACGCCGTGCTTGGCGAAGAGTTCCTTCGCCTGGTATTCCATGAGATCCACTGATCCACCTGGTCTGTGTGTTGCGGTACGGGGCGGCGTACCGCATGGATCAGCGGTCGACGCCCTCGTCTTCAGATGTGTCCGTCAAGCACCTTAGACCCCGCCGAGCCGGAGTTACGAGCCCAGGGCACACGACGTGACGTACGCCACTGGCGGGCCGTGGGGCCGGACACACCGGACACATACCAACAAATCGGCAACCTCGGGTAACAGTCCGTAGCCCTACGCAGCGACCCCCGTGTGACCCCGTACGACGCTGCCCGCGGTCCGAGGACCGACGGGTTTCTACGGCGTATCGATGCCCAAATGGGCCGATGACACGCGTTTCGGGTGACATGAATGTTCCGCAATCGAGTTCCGAATCTGGCGGAAATACGCAGATCAGCGACTGATTCGGCCGGCGCCGAAGGTGAAATCAGCGAAACGGGCGTGCCACATTTCTTGACCGCGCCCTCCGGTCCGTTACAGTCATGGCTCGCCGTCTGACCCCGAACAGCGGAGATATGAACTGATGGGCAACCACCGAGCCGACGTCACAAGTGACAGTCCGCGTTCGGTCACCCCTTCCCCCGGAGCAACCACGAGCAGCAGCAGCTACGTCGGGAAGCGGCGCGCAGCGCCGGCGACCGACAGCCCTGCCTCCAGGCCTGCCCCGCGAGCGACCGGATCGACCTCCTACGTCGGGAAGCGGCGCGCCGCGCCGTCCCCCGCCGTCGGGACCGCGAAGCCATCCCCCGCCCCTGAGACTCCCGAAGAGCCGGTCGCCAAGGCCCGGCCCAACCGCGTGGTGCTCGAGCAGACCGGCAAGCTGCCGGTCGTCGGGTCCCCGCGCGACGACGAGGCCCTCGACGGCCGCATCTCGACGAGCGAGCTGCGTGCTCTCGTCGAGGGCGACGGCCCGTCCTTCCCGGCCTCGTTCCCGACCCCGCCGCCTCCCGCGGCGACCCCGATCGTGCCCGTGCAGCGCCGGGCGGACCAGATCGACCCGGTCCTGGCCGACCTGCTCCACTCGATGGGCATCGACCCGGACAAGGTCACCCCCGAGGTGCTCGAAGACCTCGGCGTCGGAGGCATGACGACCTCCGAGCTCACCATGTTCCTGACCCAGCCGACCAAGCCCGTGCCCGGCAAGGCGAGGTCGAGCAGGGCGGTCTCGACCAAGACGCCTCCGCGCGGTGTTCCGGCTGTTCCTGCGGCTCCCGCGCTTCCCGAGCCGGTGGCTCCCGTCGCTCCCGAGCCGACCTTCCAGGCGCCCGAGCCGACGCACACGCCGAAGCCGCTGCGGATGGCCAACACGTTCGCGCCGCTGACCGGCAAGATCCGCGCCGTGCGCGAGGCCCGCCAGATCCCGGCTCCCCCGGTGACCCCGGCCTACGAGCCGGAGATCCAGGAGCCCCGCGGGTTCCAGGAGGCGTTCGACGCGCCGCCGACGTCGTTCAAGATCGACACGACCTCGTTCCCGGCCCCGCCGGTGTCGCTGCCGCAGCAGATCGACTTCGACTCGATGGCGATCGACCTCCCGGCCGAGAACTACACCGTCGACGCGCCCTACTACGAGGAGCCGCAGGCTCACGAGGCGTACTACACCGACGACTACGCCGCCTGCTACGACCGCGACCCGCAGCAGGCCGAGACCTACTTCCGCGCCGACACCGGCAGCATCGACCTGCCGAGCATCAGCGAGATCGCGACCTACCGCCCCGAGCTGCACGACCTCCCGGCGGTCGAGACCACCGGCACGATGGTCGGCATCGGTGGCCCCACCCGTCCCCGCACCCGGCGCGCCGCCGCCGCGGCGGCCGGTGGCCGCCCGACGGTCCCGCTGACCGCCGGCGCCGCCGCTCTCGCCGCCGCCATCGGTGGCATCGCGCTGACCGGCGGTCCGACGATGGTCGCCGCCGATGACGTACGCCTCGTCGGAGCCACCGCACTCGGGGGCGACAGCGACATGGTCGTGGTCGGTGACCGCTCCGCGACCGTCACCCGCAACGACGAGCGCTCCGAGGCCGACACCGCGGCGAGCGACCGCGAGAAGGCGCTCCAGGGCGTCGACGTCCAGGCCGACAAGCAGGACAAGTTCCTCAAGTCGAACATGTGGGAGCTGCCGATCCCGGCGGGCGTCTACCGCATCACCGGCACCTTCGGCTCCTCGGGCTCCAACTGGTCCAGCACCCACACGGGTCTCGACTTCGCGGCCCCCTACGGCACGCCGATCCACGCGATCGCCCGCGGCACGGTCACCGAGACCGCCTGGGGCGGGGCGTACGGAAACCGGACGATCATCACCCTCGAGGACGGCACCGAGATCTGGTACTGCCACCAGAGCGACTACGGCGTCTCCGTCGGCCAGACGGTCTCCCCCGGCGAGGTCATCGGCTACGTCGGCTCGACCGGTAACTCCACCGGCAACCACCTCCACGTGGAGGTCCGCCCCGGTGGTGGTGACGCCGTAGACCCCGACGCCGCCCTCAACGAGCACGGCGTAGACCCGAGCTGACGCGCGCAGCGCGTCAGCTCGGCACAGAGCCGAGTCGGCGCAACTGCGCGCCTTGGAGCGAAGCGAAGCGAGCGAGGCACGCGGTTGCGCCGACTCGGCGCGTAGTCACCTACATCCCCCCGAGTCGGCCCGTCACAACGAGCCGACTCGGCGTGACTAGAGCTTCTCGACAGGCGCGTAGCGCAACAGCAGCCGTTTGACCCCGGTGTCCCCGAAGTCGATGCTCGCGACCTGCTTGTCGCCAGATCCCTCGATGGTGACGACGGTGCCGAGACCGAACGAGTCGTGGGTGACTCGGTCGCCCGGGTCGAGCGAGGGCACCTCACGGGCAGGCTTCGACTTGGCGGCGACGTCGGCACGGAGCGCGGCCGAGGAGAAGTTGCGGCGTCCAGCGGCCGTGGGCTGGCCGAGACGCTGGCCACCGCCCCAGCTGTCGTTGGCGAAGTTGGGCCGGCCCCACGAGGACATCTCCTTCTCCGTACGCCGCCAGTCGACCAGGTCGACCGGGAGCTCGTCGAGGAAGCGGCTGCCGGGGTTGTGCGAGGGCGCGCCCCACGCGGACCGGACGACCGCACGCGAGATGAAGAGCCGCTTCTCGGCGCGGGTGATGCCGACGTACGCCAGGCGGCGCTCCTCCTCGAGCTCGGTGCCGTCACCGAGGGCCCGGGAGTGCGGGAAGACGCCGTCCTCCATGCCGGTGAGGAAGACCGCGGGGAACTCCAGACCCTTGGCGGTGTGGAGGGTCATCAGGGTGACCACGCCGTCCTCGTCGTCGGGTATCTGGTCGGTGTCGGCGACGAGCGCGACCCGCTCCAGGAAGTCGGCCAGACCGGGCTGGACCGTGCCGGCGTCCACATCGGCCGGGTCGGCGCTGGGAGCCGCGACCGGGTCGTCGGAGAACTCACGGGCCACGGCGACGAGCTCGGCGAGGTTCTCCACGCGGGTCTCGTCCTGCGGGTCGTCGGACTCCTCGAGCGAGGCGAGGTAGCCCGATCGGTCGAGCACCGTCTCCAGGATGACGTCGGCCCGCTCACCGGCGGCGACCATCTGCAGCAGCTCCTCGACCATCGCGACGAAGGCCTTGATGTTGGTCAGGCTCCGGGTGGCCAGACCGGGAGCGTCCTCGGCCTTCTGCAGCGCGTCCCAGAAGGTCAGGCCGTCGCGCTCGGCGAGCGCGTTGACGCAGGCCACGGCGCGGTCGCCGATGCCCCGCTTGGGGGTGTTGAGGATCCTTCGCAGCGAGACCTGGTCGTCGGGGTTGGCCAGGGTGCGCAGATAGGCCAGGGCGTCGCGTACCTCCTTGCGCTCGTAGAAGCGCACACCGCCGACGACCTTGTAGGGCTGGCCGGTGCGGATGAACACCTCCTCGAAGACCCGCGACTGGGCGTTGGTGCGGTAGAAGACGGCGACGTCGGCGGCCTTGAGGCCTCCGTCGACGAGCTTGTCGATCTCGTCGGAGACGAACCGGGCCTCGTCACGCTCGTCGTCGGCGACGTAGCCGACGATGCGGTCGCCGTTGCCGGCGTCGCTCCACAGCGCCTTCTCCTTGCGACCCTTGTTGTGCTTGATGACCGCGTTGGCGGCGGTGAGGATCGTCTGCGTGGAGCGGTAGTTCTGCTCCAGCAGGATCGTGGTCGCGTTGGGGAAGTCCTGCTCGAAGTCGAGGATGTTGCGGATGTTGGCGCCGCGGAAGGCGTAGATCGACTGGTCGGCGTCACCGACGACCATCAGCTCGGCGGGGTCGCTGCGCGGGGCGTCGTCGGCGTAGGAGTCGGTCAGCGCGGTGTCGTCCATCCGGTCCGCGCAGAGCTCGTGGACCAGGGCGTACTGAGCGTGGTTGGTGTCCTGGTATTCGTCGACCAGCACATGCCGGAACCGGCGCCGGTAGACCTCCCGCACCTCCGGGTAGGCCCGGAAGAGCTCGACGGTCGACATGATCAGGTCGTCGAAGTCGAAGGCGTTCGCCTGCCGCAGGCGCTTCTGATACTCCTTGTAGGCCGCGACATAGGTCTGCTCGAGGTGGTTGCGCGCGTCCTTCTCGGCCGCCTCGACGTCGCGCAGCTCGTTCTTCTGGTCGCTGACCCAGTTGAGCACCTGGCCGGGCTGGTAGTGGCGCGGGTCCAGGTCGAGGTCGGTGAGCACCAGCTGCATCAGCCGCTTCTGGTCCTGGGCGTCGTAGATCGAGAAGTTGGACTTCAGTCCCACCTTGTCGATCTCCTTGCGGAGGATCCGCACGCAGGCGCTGTGGAAGGTGGAGACCCACATGATCCGGGCGCGCTTGCCGACCAGGGCCTCGACGCGCTCCTTCATCTCGGCGGCGGCCTTGTTGGTGAAGGTGATCGCCAGGATGCTGCCGGGGTGGGCACCGCGCTGAGAGATCAGCCATGCGATCCGGCGGGTCAGCACCCGGGTCTTGCCCGAGCCCGCACCGGCGACGACCAACAGGGGCGCGCCCTGGTGTTGCACGGCCGCCTTCTGAGGCTCGTTGAGCCCGTCGAGGAGCTCCTCGGTGCTCGGCCCGCGTGGTTTCGTACGCGGCTCGTCGGCCGGCTGCGCCGAGGCGAAGGCCTCGAGGCCCGGGATGGTGGCAACAGGGGTCTGGTCAGGCGTACTCATGCTGCCTCCAGCCTAGAGCGCAGCACCGACAAGACGCGGATCAGGAAGGTGGATCAGGCAGCGACGTGCGCGGAGGACCAGAAGACCGCCACGCAGACGTTGATGATCGTCAGCCCGAAGATCGTCCAGTAGAGCCCGTCGGAGATCTTGGGCTTGCGCAGCTGCGACATCACCAGGCCGAGGATGACCAGGCCGATCACGAGCTTCACGCCGACCTTGGCGTGGTCGACCGGAGCGTCGCCCATCTCGAGGACGCCGACGAGCAGCAGACCGGCGAGGAACGCGGTGCCGGAGCCGTCGCGCATGAGGCCGTTGGACACCTTGTCAGGGGTCTTGATCTGCACCAGCAGGCCGCCGAAGAGCGCGGCGAAGCCGAGCAGGTGAATGACGAGCAGGATGTGCCGCACGATCTCCATGCGCACAGACTAGATCCCCCGCCTCGGCGGCCGCCAGACGGGACCACTTCGAGGCACGTATTCGAACGATCACACGATTTTGGTCACGTTCGCCTTGGGGAATGTTCGGTTGTCTGCCTACTCTCACGGTGACCGCCACCATCGCTCTCGGCTCCGCAAGGAGGATTCTGACGTGTCATCACCTCGCCCGACCCTGCCCACCGGCGGGTCCAGACCACTCGATCGGCTCCGCCAGACCATTCGCTTCGACGTACCGGCCTCGCTGGTCGTCTTCCTCGTCGCCGTGCCGCTCTCGCTCGGCATCGCCGTCGCCTCCGGTGCTCCTGTCGCCGCGGGCCTGATCGCCGCCGTGGCGGGTGGCATCGTCGCCGGCCTCTTCGGCGGCTCACCACTACAGGTCAGCGGCCCGGCCGCAGGTCTCACCGTCGTCGTCGCAGAGACGGTCGCCGAGTTCGGCTGGGAGGCGACCTGCGCGATCACCCTGATGGCCGGCCTCCTCCAGATCGTGCTCGGCGCCAGCCGGCTAGGACGCTACGCACTGGCGATCTCGCCGACCGTCGTCAGCGCGATGCTCGCCGCGATCGGCATCTCGATCGTCCTCGGCCAGCTCAACGTCGCGCTCGGCGGCGGGTCGCAGGCGAGCGCGATCGAGAACATCAAGCACATCGTGGGCAACGCCCTGAACCCCAACATCCACGCCGTCCTGGCCGGGCTCGGCGTGATCGGCATCCTGCTCGTCTGGCCGCGGCTGCCGCAGCGGGTCCGCGCCGTGCCCGGGCAGCTCGTGGCCATCGTCGCGATCACCCTGCTCGCGGCCGTCTGGCTCCCGGGTGCCGAGCGCGTCCACCTCGGCCCTGACCTGCTCGACGAGATCGGCTCGATCGCGCTCCCGGAGGGCACGCCTCTCGCCGTGGCCGGCGCGGTGCTCACCATGGCTCTGATCGCGAGCGTCGAGAGCCTGCTCTCGGCGGTCGCCGTCGACAAGCTCCACGGTGGCCCGCGCAGCAACCTGAACCGCGAGCTGATCGGCCAGGGGCTCGCCAACACCGTCTCGGGAGGTCTCGGCGGCCTCCCCGTCACCGGCGTCATCGTGCGCAGCTCGACCAACGTCGCCGCCGGAGCCCGCACCCGTGTCTCTGCGATCCTGCACGGCGTCTGGGTGCTCCTCTTCGCCCTGGTCCTGGTCGGCCTGGTCGAGCAGATCCCGCTCGCGGCCCTGGCCGGGCTGCTGATCATGATGGGCACCGGCCTGGTCCGGCCCGCCGATATCTCCCAGGCGCGGGCCCGCGGTGAGCTGTGGATCTACGCCCTCACCATCACCGGGGTGCTCGCGCTCAACCTGATCGAGGGTGTCCTGATCGGCCTGGTCGCCGCGCTGGTCCTGGTGCTGTGGCGCCTGGTCCACGTGCGGATCGACGTACGTCCGGCCGGCCAGGCCACCGACGGCCGTGAGAAGTGGCTGGTCGAGGTGCACGGCAGCCTCTCGTTCCTGGCGACGCCGACGCTGGTGAGCAGGCTCGACGAGATCCCGGAGGGCCAGGTCGTCGAGCTCGACCTCCTGGTCGACTACCTCGACCCAGCCGGGCGCGACCAGCTCGACCACTGGCGCGCCCGCTACGAGGCCGCCGGTGGCACCGTGCTCGTGGAGCACTCCGGACCTCACGGCGTCGAGGCGCCCCGCCAGGAGCGCGCGCTCAAGGCGCCTCCGATCAGCCCTCGCGGGCTCCTGCCCTGGGGCGCCTGGCAGGACGTACGTGCCGACCGCACCGACCGGCACCATCCGCTGGCCCTCGGCGTCCGGGAGTACCACCGCCGCCACGCGGCACCGCTGCGCCCGGTCTACGAGGGGCTGGCCGACGGCCAGGAGCCGCACGCGGTCTTCCTGACCTGCGTCGACTCCCGGGTCGTGCCGAACCTGATCACCTCGAGCGGCCCGGGCGACCTGCTGACGGTGCGCACCATGGGCAACCTCGTGCCCGAGCCCGGCAGCCCGGACAGCTCGGTCGCGGCGCCGATGCTGTTCGGCGTGGACGACCTCGGCATCAACACCGTCGTCGTCTGCGGTCACTCCAGCTGTGGCGCGATGACCTCGGCGCTGGCGAGCACCCGGGCCGGGGAGGTCTCCGCGGGACCCGTCGGTGACTGGCTGCGCCACGCGGCCCCGGCGATCCAGGAGTGGCGGGCCGGACATCCGGTCGGCGCCGCCGCTGCCGCCGCCGGCCGGAGCGAGGTCGACCAGCTGTCGCAGGTCAACGTCGCGGTGATGATCGACCGTCTCGGGGAGATCCTGGAAGGCCGGGACGTACGTCTGGTGGGGCTGTTCCTGGACATCTCCGACGGGAAGCTGCAGATCCTGCGCGGGGACGGCTTCACGACGCTGACCGACGCCGAGACCGACGAGCTCGCCCACCTGATGGAGGCCCGCCCGCCGGAGCCTGCCTAGGCACGCGATCTCTTAGAGCAGGCGGCGGTCGTTGGCCCAGCGGGTGAGCTCGTGACGGCTCGACAGCTGCAGCTTGCGCAGCACGTTGGACATGTGGGTCTCGACCGTCTTGATCGAGATGAACAGCTCGCCGGCGACCTCCTTGTAGGAGTAGCCGCGAGCGATGAGGCGCATCACCTCGCGCTCTCGTTCGGTCAGACGGTCGAGATCCTCGTCGATGTCGGCGATGGCGATGGTGCCGGCGAAGGCGTCGAGCACGAAGCCGGCCAGGCGCGGCGAGAAGACCGCGTCTCCCCCGGACACCCGCTGGATCGCGGCGACCAGCTCGGCGCCGGTGATGGTCTTGGTGACGTAGCCCCGGGCACCGCCGCGGATGGTGCCGATGACGTCCTCGGCCGCGTCGGAGACCGACAGGGCGAGGTAGCGCGGCGAGCCGTCGACGGCGGGCGCCTTGCGCATCACCTCGACGCCGCCGCCACCGGGAAGGTGTACGTCGAGCAGCACCACGTCGGGCTTGCCCTCGGCGATCGTCTTGACCGCGGTGTCGACGTCCTCGGCCTCCCCGACGATCCGGATCACCGGCGACCGGCTCAGCTCGGCGCGTACGCCGGTGCGGAACATCGCGTGGTCGTCGACGATGACGACCTTGACCTCACTCATGCCCGTTCTCCTTCAAGCTCAGCCTTCTTCATGCCCAGCCTCCTTCGTGCGAGGCTGCTTCAGCCGCACTTCGGTTCCTTCTCCCGGAGACGATCTCACCACAGCCGACCCGCCGTGGCGCGACATCCGGTCGATGATGCTGTCTCGTACGCCGTGCCGATCGGCAGAGACCTCGTCCAGGACGAAGCCTTCACCCCGGTCGCGGACGAAGACCTCGTAGGCCTCGTCGGTCGCCTCGGCATAGACGTCGACGCGGCCGGTGCCTGCGTGCTTGGCGGCGTTGGTCACGGCCTCGCGGGTGGCGGCGACGATCGGGCGCACGGTCTCGTCGAAGGGACCGTCGCCGACGACCACCACGTCGACGGTCACGCCGTGGGCGTCCTCGACCTCGGCGGAGGCCGCCTTCAGCGCGGCCGCGAACGTCTCGTCGGCCTCGGCGGGGGTCGAGAAGAGCCATTCGCGCAGGTCGCGCTCCTGGGCGCGGGCCAGCTTCTGCACCATCGCGGGATCACCGGAGTTGCGCTGGATCAGGGCGAGGGTCTGGAGGACGGAGTCGTGCAGGTGGGCGGCCATGTCGGCGCGCTCCTGGCTCCGGATCCGTTCTTCCCGCTCACTGCCCAGGTCGCTCGCGAGCTGACGCACCCAGGGACCGGCGACCAGGAAGCCGGCACCGAGCACGATCAGGCCCGCGATGATCAGCGCGGTGGCGTTGCCGAGGTCGAGCTGGCCGCCGGCGAGGATCACCGCGAAGAGCATCAGCCCGACACCTACTCCGACCCGGACGTACGCCCGCCAGCCGCCCTTGCCGAAGACCATCCGCACCAGGTCGAGGCGGCCGGTGCCGTCGATCCAGCGCTCGCGCTGGGCGGCGTCGGCCTGGCGCCACAGCAGTGCGACGCCGGCGACACCGAGCATCGCCGGCCAGATCAGCGCACCGGCGCCGAGCACCGCGTCGAAGAGCACGATGGCACCGAATCCGAGCGCGAGCAGCGCGATCGCCGGGCCCTTGTCGACGCCCCCGGGGCGTGAGGAGGGCCGGCGGCCGCCGCGAGTGGCGCTCTCGCCACCCGGCGAGGACTGCTCCAGGTGGGGCGCGGCGGGGATGAAGATCCACAGGGCGGCGTAGAGCAGCACGCCGAAGCCGCTGAAGACCGCGGTCACCACGAAGAACGCACGCACGGCCAGGACCGGCAGGCCGAGGTGCTCGGCCAGGCCGGCGGCCACGCCGCCGATCACCGAGGCGTCGGTGTCTCGGTAGGCGCGGCGTACCACTGGAGGCGGTGGCGGCAGCTCCGTCGTCGCATGGGTCGTCGTCATGATGACAACCATCGTCACACCTGGCGCGGGCACATGCCATGAGGATTCACCCTGATCCTTGCTCATCGAGAACTCAGGGCCGTCCCTGATGGTCTGCGGGGTGCGAAGGAGTCAGAGTAGGGGTGTGACGATCCCGCCCGAGGCACCCCTGCCTCCCACCCCGGAGCCGCCATCGCCTGTCTCCGAGAAGCGCACCCGCCCCAGTGGCGAGCAGCTGCGCAACCTCAGTGGCCTGCGGCGTACGACCCATGCCTCTCCGGAGGGACGGCACATCGCCGGTGTCGCGGGTGGGATCGCACGCCACTTCGACGTCGACCCGCTGCTGGTGCGGGTGGTGCTGGTGGTCGCGGTGTTCTTCGGCGGCGCCGGCGGGATCGTGTACGTCGCGGCCTGGGTGCTGGTGCCCGAGGACGGTGCCGAGGACGGGATGATCCCCGTCGGGCCACCCGCCCGCAACCTCCTGCTCTGGATCGCCGGCGGGATCGCGGCGATCTCGCTGCTCGGCGACGCGTTCGGCGACACCGACGTCCCCTGGTTCTGGCTCGCGGTGCTCGGGGTGGTCGCGCTCTGGTACGCCAACCGCGGCAAGTGGGGTCGCAAGCGCGGCGGACCGCTCCCGACTCCTGCCGCGTCGGCGGCATCCACGGGCTTGGACGTTCCCGCAGCTCCGACACGTGCTCTTCCGGCGCCGTGGCCGCCCGGATCCTACGATCCCAACGCGCCCCTCGTCCGGACCGGCCGTCGGCGTTCGCCGCTGCTGTTCGGGCGCGCCATCGCGGTCGCCGCGCTGGTCGTGGGGGTCCTGGGGCTCGTCGACGTCGCCGACTGGGCGCCGGTCCCGACCAGCGCCTACCCCGCGGCGCTGCTGGCCGTCTTCGGTGGCTTCCTCGTGCTCGGCGCGTTCTGGGGCCGGGCGGGCGGACTGATCTTCCTCGGCCTGATGGCTCTGGTCGCCCTGCCGCTCACGATGATCGACCCGTCGAACTTCGAGACCGGCAGCAGCATCGAGGCCCATCCGCGGACCGTCGGCGCACTGGAGAGCTCCTACGTGGTCGACGCCGGCGCGATCGTCCTGGACATGAGCGCCATCGACCCGAAGACGCTCGAGGGCCGCGACCTGGACATCACCAGCACGTTCGGGGAGATCACCGTGATCGTCCCTGACGACGCCACCGTCTCGGTCGAGGCCACCATGGGTGCCCTGGGCGAGGCGAAGGTCTTCGACGAGACCCGCAGCGACGTCGGCGGCTTCGTCGTGACCCGTTCGCACGTGGCCGGTGAGGAAGGCAGCGAGCCCGGTCTCGCCGAGGACGCGGACCTTCGGCTGACGGCGACCGCTGAGCTCGGCGCGATCAACGTCTACGAGGAGAGCGACCCCCGAGCCGTACGCTTCGTCGACACTCCCGAGAGGAGCATCCGGTGAGCTATGACTACGCTCCCCCGCCGCGCTTCGAGGACCAGGCGGCCGCGGAGAAGCCGACCGGTCGCCACCCGGTCAACATCGGCCACCTGGTGATGGGCCTCGCCTTCCTCGTCTTCGTCGTCGTCTGGGCGCTGATCGTCAGCGGCACCGTCGTCATCCACGACATCGAGGACCTCCGCTGGCTCCTCCCGCTGCCGTGGATCGTCGGTGGTGGGGTCGGTCTGCTCGCCGCGCTCCTCAGGAAGAGCTGACCCCGACGCGTCACGGCGCGGCGACGTCGAGCGCCTTCTCCTTGAACTTGCCGGCGATCATCGACCGGAACGCACCCCTGGTGACCTTGTTGCCGCCGATCAGCGACATCGTGTTGCGCATCATCAGGTCGCGCCGGGTCTGGGGCACGAACATGGCCAACCCGTCGGTACGTCCCGAGCGCTGCTGCACCTCGATGAACGGCCGCAGGCGCTGCTCCCACTCCCGCAGCGCCCGCGCGGTGTTGCCGGGGTTACGGGCGAGCGTCGTGCCGAGCAGGTCGGCACCCGCGATGCCGGTCGAGGCACCCATCCCGGAGTAGAGCGTCAGGCACCACGCCGCGTCGCCGACCAGGACGACGCGGTCGGTGTGCCAGGTCGGCATCACGACCTGGTGGACCGAGTCGAACAGGCTGTCCTCGGCGGCCTCGAACTGATCGAAGAGATTCTCCAGGATCGGTCCGGCCTGCTCGGGGCCGAAGGCGTCCCGGAGCCGGTCGATCGGGGCACCCTGGAACTGGGCGTTCTCGTCGTCGGTCCGGTAGGAGAACATCACGGTCGGCGTGTGGTCGGCGAAGCCGAACACCCACACCGAGCGGCCCTCCTCGGCGAGGATGAGGCCGTCGGAGGGACCGAAGCCCGGCACCTGCTCCTCGAGGAGAGCCACGCCGATGATGTGGTTCAGCGGCCGCATCAGCTCCTCGTCAGGGCCGAAGACCAGGCGGCGTACGGTCGAGCGGAGGCCGTCTGCGCCCACGACGAGGTCGAAGCGTTCGGTGCTCTCGTGGCCGTCGATGGTCCGCAGGATCACCTCGACCCCGTCGGCATGCTCGTCGATGGCGGCGGGGCTGGTGCCGTACCGGATCTCGGTCGTCTCGACGGCCTGGTCGTAGAGCGCCGACTCGATGTCACCTCTCAGGATGAGACGCGGGTCGCCGGGCAGGTCGGCGTAGCCCATTCCCGGCCGGCGCTTCGTGCCGGAACGGTCGACGTTGTACGTCATCCCGTCCCGGTCCGTACGGTTCCCGATCGCGTCGAGCACACCCATGCGCTGCGCGGTCGCGCGTCCGGTCTCGAACAGTCCGACGAAGTAGCCGGCTTCCCTCCGTTCCGGGGCACGTTCCACGATCACCGGCTCCCAGCCGATCTCGCGCAGCCGCATCGCGGTCGCCAGCCCCGCGATGCCCATCCCGACGATCAACACACGTGGTGCCATGGTCATCTCTCCTCCCAAGCGGAGACGCTTTCTCCGGTTAACCTCGAGCGTAGCACTAACCGGAGATGACCCCTCCATTTTGTTAGGATGAAGCCATGAGTACGTCCCCGACCCCGCGCACCCGGCCCCTGCGCGCCGACGCCGAGCGCAACCGGCAGCGGCTCATCGCCGCCGCCCAGGAGCTCTTCGCGTCCCGAGGCATCGACGTCACGCTCGACGACGTCGCCCGCCATGCCGGCGTCGGCGTCGGCACCGTCT
Source organism: Nocardioides sp. NPDC101246 (assembly GCF_044767415.1). NCBI lineage: Bacteria > Bacillati > Actinomycetota > Actinomycetes > Propionibacteriales > Nocardioidaceae > Nocardioides > Nocardioides sp. NPDC101246. Next base: position 668 of record NZ_JBIWNX010000017.1, on the reverse strand, counting down.
ACCGCCGCTTCGCCAACCGCGAGGAGCTCATCGAGGCCGTGCTCATGGGGGCCGTACGCCGCCTCGCCGACCATGCCGAGCAGGCCCTGACCAACCCCGACCCCTGGGAAGGCTTCAAGGAGTTCTTCGTCGCCTCCGCCCGCGACTTCGCCGAGAACCGCGGCCTCCGCGAGCTGGTCCTCGAGCGCGACCGCGGCACCGCTGACGCGTTCGTCGACGCCCGCAACGGATTCCACCCGGCCACCACCGCCCTCATCAGCCGCGCGCAGGAGGCCGGCGAACTCCGGGACGATCTCGCGCCTGTCGACTTCCCGCTCATCCAGCTCATGCTCGGCGCGGTCACTCATCACACCCGGGACGTCGCGCCTGATCTGTGGCAGCGCTACGTCACGCTCATGCTCGATGGGCTCCGGACTCGGCGGGATGCGCCGTCTGCCTTTGGGGCTCCGGCGATCACTGAGGAGCAGTTTGATCGGGCGCTTACATAGGCGCGGCTGTTTTCGTGGTTGAGGTGGGCCGCCGACCCTTGCTTGGAGGGTGTTCTCGATCTGGGCCGGCGTCAAGGACGCCCTGCGGGCGCCGGCTTCGCCGGCCGCTTCGCGGTCCTGGACTCCGGACCAGATCGAGAAAAGATTTGGCTGGCTATCGGGGCGGCGGCCCGGGTGTGG
>NZ_JBIWNX010000016.1:0-127838 GCF_044767415.1 Nocardioides sp. NPDC101246 | reverse complement strand
GTGGGGCCACCCCCACCCCCCCCCCCCCCCCGCCCCCCCCGCCCCCCCCCCCCCCGCCGCCCCGCCCCGCCCCCCCCCGCCGGGGGCCGCCCCCCCCCCCCCCCCCCCCCCCCCCACCTGCGTGACGCTTCGGGCGACGGGGGTGACGTCTCGGCCCGCGTACAAATAGTGAGCCTTGGTAATGAATCGGGCAGAGTAAAGGGGTGACGACGGAGACGACGACGGAGTTCCGGTTCCGAGACATCGCGCTGGTGGCGTACGCGCCCTCGATCGTCAGCTCCATGGGGCACGGCGCGGTGATGCCGGTCCTGGCGCTTCGGGCCTCCGACCTGGGTGCGGACGCGTCGATGGCCGCGTTCGTGGTCGCACTGCTCGGGATCGGGTCGCTGGCCACCTCGTTGCCGGCCGGGTCGCTGGTCGCGCGGATCGGCGAGCGCCGGACGCTGATGGGCGCCGGAGCCCTCGACGCGGTCGCGATGACCGTTGCGTTCCTCAGCAGCTCGGTCGCCGTACTCGCCATCGCCGTGTTCGTGAGCGGGATGAGCTGGACGGCGTTCCTGATCGCCCGGCAGGGCTTCCTCATCGACGCGACCCCGCTCTCCCACCGGGCGCGGGCGATGTCGCTGCTGGGCGGGTCGTTCCGGCTCGGGGTCTTCGTCGGACCTCTGCTCGGCGCCGGACTCATCCACGCGTTCGGTCTCCCCGTGGTCTTCCTGTTCGCAGCCGCGATGTCGCTGTGCTCGGCGGTGATCGGCGGCTGGATGCCCGAGCTCGGCCGCACCCGCTCGCGCGAGCAGGGGCATCTGAGCGTACGCAGCGTGCTGTGGACCTACCGCCGGACCTTCGCCACCCTGGGGGTGGCGGTGGTGATCATCGGGATCTCGCGGTCCGTACGCACCGGGCTGCTGCCGCTCTGGGCCGACCACATCCACCTCGAGGCCTCGGTGGTCTCGCTGCTCTTCGCCGGGGCGGCGCTGGTCGACATCGCCCTCACCCTCCCCGGCGGCTGGCTGCTCGACCACCGCGGACGTCAGGTCGTGGCGATCCCGGTGGTCCTCGCCGTCGGCCTCGGCTGCCTGCTGCTTCCCCTCACCCACGACGCGCTCAGCCTGGGCGCGGTGATGGCGCTGATCGCCATCGGCAACGGCCTCGGCTCGGGGATCGTGATGACGCTCGGAGCCGATGCCGCGCCCGAGGACGGTCGCGCCCAGTTCCTCGGCGGCTGGCGGCTGTGCGGCGACCTGGGCGGCACCGGCGGACCGCTCCTGGTCTCCGGCCTGGCCGCGGTCTTCTCGATCGCCGCCGCGCCGGTCGCGCTCGGGCTCTTCTCGCTCGCCGGGGCGGTCTGGGTCGGCTACTGGACCGGCCGCGCCGACCGGGTCCGGCTACAGGCCCACCGACCCGACCAGCTACGGGACGAGCGCACGTGAGAGTGCCTCGGCCAACGCCGCCTCGTCACCGGTGACGGTCAGCTCGGCGGCTCGGGGCGACGTACGGCCCCAGAGGAGCAGCGCCAGGTCGCGAGCGGATCCGGTGACGGACACCTTCTGCACCGCGTTCGGCGCCCCGATCGCCCAGGTCCGGTCGATGTCGGTCGCGGTCAGCTCGATGCGGGTGACGACCTTTCGCGTGCGCTTCAAGGCAATCTGCCGCGGGTACATCACGGTCAGCACCTCGTCGACCGTGTCGGCCCAGAGCTCCGGGGTCACCTCGGGTGCGTCGAGCCCGAGCGCAGCTCTGAGGTCCCAGAGGTGGATCAGCGTCTCGTGCACCTGACGCCGGAACCAGAACGAGACCGGCCCACGGCCGTCCTCGGTCAGCCCGTTGAGGATCCGGCCGGTCGCCTCCGGCCCCAGCGCAGAGAGCGTCTCGCGCAGCTCGCCCGCCTGCTCCTCGTAGGCCGCGACCAGGTCCAACGGGACCGGCAGCGGCTCCTCGTCCTCGTCGCGCGCCAGCGCCGCCGCCCAGTGGTGCACGCCGGCCAGATGGTCGGCCAGATCCCCGACCGACCAGTCGTCGCAGGACGGCACCGGTACGTCCGGGTCGGCCTGCCTCAGCGCGGCCGCGAACTCGGCCTGCAGCACACCGAGGGTCACGAGGTAGTCATCAGGCGTCGGCACGTCGCAGACCCTACTGGCAGCGCGGCAGCACCACTGCGAGTCGCTCCTCGAGGCGGGCTAGATCGGCCGGGTCGGTGATGAACGACTGCTTGCCGGGAGGCGGGAGGAAGCCGACGACGTCCATGACGTCGAAGTACGGCTGGGGCTCCCTGCCGGTCATCGTGGTGTACGCACCCGCGAACCGGTCCGCGACCTCGCTGCCATGCACTATCGCGAGATTGGTCGCGCAGTGGGCCACGTCCAGCCAAGCCGGTCCGATCGACGCCTCCACCCAGTCGACGACACCACTGATCTCGCCGCGGTCCCAGAGCACGTTGCGCGGATGGAAGTCACGGTGGATGAAGCAGGGATCGTACGTCGGCGGCTCACTGCACAGCAGCGCGAACGCGTCCTCCCACAGAACCGCATCGCTCGCCCAGGCGGGAACCACGAACTTCGCCTCCCACGCCCACGACTGATAGCTGCGTACGTCGCTCGTCGGCCGGATCACATGGATGCTCGCCAGCAACTCCGCGAGCCGTGAGAGCGAGGCGTCATCGTCGCGCTGCGGCTCGATCACCCCCGGGCGCAGGGTCATCAGATGTGCCGGATGCCCGCAGCGTTCACCCGCGGCGTCGAGCGCGAGCGACCGGGGCGCCGGCACCACCGTGGTCGCGAGCATCCGCTGGATCTCGCTCTCCCGAGTAGTCAGTGGTTCACCGTGCGTACGCCACGGCTCGTTCGTCATCAGCCGGAGCACGACCTCCTCGTGACCGCCCGCCGCGATCGCCAGCATCGTCGACGTCCAGCCACCCGAGAGACGTCGCACGCCCTCCACCGGCCCGCCCAGCACCTCCTCGACCCACTCGAGCGCAGCAGTACAGTCCGCCTCGGGATCAGTTCGCACCCCGCAACTCTAGGAGGTAGTTCGGGACGTTTCGGCCCATTACTCGCGGGTAGACCGACCGAAGCGTCCGGGACTACTTCTGGCGGGCGCGGTGGGCGGCGGCCTTCACCCGACTCTGGCAGCGGGTGGAGCAGAAGCGGCGGCCGGCGTTCTTGGAGGTGTCGACGAAGACCCGGTCGCACGGGTCGGCCTGGCAGACGCCGAGGCGGCCGGCCAGGTCGGAGCCGATCGCCAGCGCGAGGCCGGCGGCGATTCCCGCGCCCCAGCCGATGACGAGGCCGGGATCGCGGCCGTGGAAGTGCAGCGCCCAGCCTCCCCCTCGGGCTCGGTCGAGCTGTGGGACCGAGCCCATCTCCCGCATGAGCGCGTTGACCACGGTCGCGGCCGTGTCGAGGTCGCCGCCGGCCGCCGCCTCGAACACGACGCGCAGGGACTCGGCGAGCGCGACCATCCCGTCGGCATCGGCCTCCTCGACCCGAGGCTGGTAGTCGGGACGGGAGAGCAGGTCACCGACGACCCCCGCCCGCCGGCCAGAGGAAGGCGGCTGCACCGGGCGGGTGCCGTCATGCCCCGGAGTCAGGGCGTTGACGAGCTTGCACGCCTGCTCGGTCACCGTATGTACGTGACTGTCGAAATGTATTTGACCAGTCACGAACTCAGGACCTACCGTCTCAGCCATGACCGTCATTCAACCATTGACCAGTCACCAAGGCACGCGGTGGCCGCGATCCCTCGTCGTGTTGGTCATCGCCCGGGCGGTGAACCGGCTGGGTTCGTTCGCCATGGCGTTCATGGCGGTCGCCCTGGTCGAGGTGCACGGGGCCTCCCTCGCCACCGCCGGCGCCGTGGTGACCGCCTTCGGCATCGCCACCATCCCCTCGCGGCTGCTCGGCGGCTGGATGGCCGACACGGTGGGTCGCCGGCCGACGATCGTCGCGGGCCTCGTCGCCTGTGCGGCGGCCCAGCTCGTCATCGCCGCGTCCCCCGGGATCACCGGCGCACTGATCGGCGCGACGCTGCTCGGACTGGCGTACGAGATCTACGAGCCCGCCTCCCAGGCGCTGATCGCGGAGTCGGTGGAGGTCGAGCGGCGGCCACAGGCGTACGGACTCTATGGCGCCGCGATGGCTGTCGCCGGTGTGGCGGCAGGAGCAGTGGCCGCCGTCGTGGGCGGCATCGACCTGCGTCTGCTCTTCGTCGCCGACGCGCTCACCTGTCTGTGCGCCGCGGTGCTCGTCCTCGCACTCGTGCGCGACACCACGCCTCGGGATGTGCGCCTGCAATGGTCCGGGCCGAGCCCCTGGCGTGATCGCCGGCTCCTGACGATGCTCGCGCTCGGTACCGGGTTCGCCACCGCATGGATCCTGAGCACGATCGCCCTCCCGCTGACCGTCTCCGCCCGCGGGCACGACGCCGCGGCCACCGGCTGGCTACTCGTGGTCGCCGCGCTGGTCACGATCGCAGGCCAGCGCCTGCTCCGCGGCGCCGCCGCCCGGCCCTTCACGCTCATCCGCGCAGGCCTGGTCCTGATGGCCGTCGGCTTCGCCGTCATCGCGTACGCAGCACCGCTGCCGCTCCTCGCACTCGGCTCCGCGATCGTGGCCCTCGGCGAGGTCCTTCTCCTGGGCCCACCGATCGCGCTCGTGGCCGGCCTGGCGGCCACCGACGGCTCCCGGGCGGGCTACCTGGCGGCGTACGGCACCTGTTGGGGGATCGCGCAGACGATCGGGCCGATGCTTGCGACCGGCCTGTTGTCGCACGGGGTCCCGACGGTCTGGCTCGCCGCCGCCGGCCTCTGCCTCGGCCTCACGGCCGTCACCGCGCCGGTTGCGGCCGCCTGCTCACCGAGATGACTCGGTGAGCAGACGCGCCTCAGAGCACCCGGGAGAGGAACGCCTGGGTGCGCTCGTGCTGGGGGTTGCCGAGGACGTCGGCCGGGAGGCCCTCCTCGACGATCACTCCGCCGTCCATGAAGACGACCTTGTCGGCGACCTCGCGGGCGAAGTTCATCTCGTGGGTCACCACCATCATGGTCATACCCTCGGCAGCCAGGTCCTTCATCACGGCCAGGACATCCCCGACGAGCTCAGGGTCCAGCGCGGAAGTCGGCTCGTCGAAGAGCATCATGTCGGGGTTCATCGACAGCGCCCGCGCGATGGCGACGCGCTGCTGCTGGCCGCCGGAGAGGTGAGCCGGGTAGGCGTCGGCCTTGTCCGAGAGCCCGACCTTCTCCAGGTTGGCCCGAGCTGTCTTCGTGGCCTCGGCCCGGCCCCGCTTGAGCACCTTCTCCTGAGCGACCGTCAGGTTGCGCAGCACGGTCATGTGCGGGAACAGGTTGAACTGCTGGAAGACCATCCCGATCCTGGCGCGCAACGCGTCGACGTCGGCGTCCGGATCCGTGATCTCCTCGCCCTCGACCAGGATCGTGCCGCTGGTCGGCTCCTCGAGCATGTTCACGCAGCGCAGCAGCGTCGACTTGCCGGACCCGGACGGCCCGATCACGCAGACGACCTCGCCCCGGCCGATGTGGAAGTCGATGCCCTTGAGCACCTCGTTGTCGCCGAAGTACTTGTGCAGCTGCTGTACGTCGATCGCGGCGGCGCCACGATCGGAGGTCGTCTGGGTCATCAGCGGGCCTTCCCGGACTTGGCTTCCATGCGGCGTACGACGATCGAGAGCGGCACCGTGATCAGCAGGTAGCACAGCGCGATGGTCACCATCGGCGTCAGGTTGGCGTTGGCGTTCATGTTCTCGCGACCGAAGGCGGTCAGCTCGTACTCGTCCAGCGACAGCCCGAGGATGTAGACCAGCGAGGAGTCCTTGGTGAGCAGGATCAGCTCGTTGGTCAGCGGGGGCAGGATCACCCGGAACGCCTGCGGGAGCACGATCGTGACCATGGCCCGGGTGTGCGTCATGCCCAGGGTGCGCGCCGCCTCGTACTGACCCTTCGGCACCGCCTGGATGCCGGCCCGGATCGTCTCGGCCATATAGGCGCCGCCGACCAGGCCGAGCGCCAGTGTGACGGTGCTGAGGTTGGACAGCTGGACCCCGAAGGCCAACGAGAGCCCGAGCCCGAGCACGAGGAACACGACCAGCGCCGGCAGCCCGCGGAAGAGCTCGATGATGCCGGTCGAGATCCACCGGTACGGACCGACGCTCGAGAGCCGCATCAGCGCCAGCACCAGTCCCAGCGCCAGCCCGAAGGCGAACCCGCAGGCGGTGTAGATGACCGTGTTCTTGAGCGCGATCACGATGACGTCGGGGAACAGCTGAGAGGCGATGTCGAGGTCGAGGAATGCCCGCCTGATCTCACCCCAGTCGGCGATCAGCGCGATGACGACGACCAGCAGTACCAGGATGGCGTACTGGATGTAGCGGGCGAGCGCCGCACGCTTGCGCGGCGACATCCGCTTCTTGGGAACCACTGCCGCGCTACTCACTGCGCGGCAGCCTCCCCGAACCACTTCTTGTAGACCTCGTCGTAGGCGGCCTTGTCGTTGATGCCCTTGTTGAGCACCTCGAGCAGCTTGTCGTTGCCGTTCTTCTTCACCGAGAAGCCGTACGCCTCACCGGTCTGGAACTCGCTGGTGATCTCCGTGTCGGTGTTCTCCTTGACGAAGTCGTAGAGAAGACCGTTGTCGTTGACACCGGCGTCGGCCTTGCCGGACTTGACCGCCTGCATCATCAGCGCCGAGTCCTCAAGCGTGATGATCTTGGCGTCCTTGGGCGCGTTCTCCTTGACGTAGTCGGCACCCGTGGTGGCCTCCTGGACCGCGATGGTCTTGCCGGCGAGGTCGTCGAGCGACGCGTAGCCCGCGCCCTTCTTGGTCATCAGGGCCTGGGTCGCCTCGAAGTAGGGCTCGGTGAAGTCCATGACCTTCTCGCGCTCCTCGTTGATCGTCATCGCGCCCGCGGCGACGTCACACTTGCCGGAGTTGAGGGCCTCACCGGAGACGATGGTCTCCCAGCCGATGTTGACGACCTCGGTCTCGAGCTTCTCGGAGTCGGCCGCGATCTTGAGCACGTCGATGTCGAAGCCGACGACCTCGCCACCCTCGTTGAACTCGAACGGCTTGTAAGGAAGGTGCGTGCAGATGGTCAGGGTGTCGGCCTTGACCAGCTTCGCACCCGACGTCGAGGTGCCGCCCTCGTCGCCGCCACCGCAGGCGGCGAGCGCCAGCCCCAGGGCCGGAACGGTCAGGACAGCAGCGAACTTCCGCAGATTCATGCGGGGCACTCTACGACGCTTTGGACGACGATGGCCCGCCACCCCTCGGGGTGGCGGGCCATCGCAGTGATCCTGAGGCTCAGGCCTCGTCCTCACCCGCAACGTTCTTGACGCGGTTGGGGTCGACCTGGACACCGGGGCCCATGGTGGTCGAGAGGGTGACCTTCTTCAGGTAGCGGCCCTTGGAGGAGGACGGCTTCAGACGAAGCACCTCCTCGAGAGCAGCGGCGTAGTTCTCAGCGAGCTGGGCCTCGGAGAAGGAGGCCTTGCCGATGATGAAGTGAAGGTTGGCGTGACGGTCGACCCGGAAGTCGATCTTGCCGCCCTTGATGTCGGTCACGGCCTTGGCCGGGTCCGGGGTGACGGTGCCGGTCTTCGGGTTCGGCATGAGGCCACGGGGGCCGAGCACGCGGCCGAGGCGGCCGACCTTGCCCATCATGTCGGGGGTCGCGACGACGGCGTCGAAGTCGAGCCAACCGCCGGAGACCTTCTCGATGAGCTCGTCGCCACCGACGACGTCCGCGCCGGCCTCGCGAGCGGCCTCGGCCTTGTCCGGAGCAGCGGCGAAGACGATGACGCGCATCGTCTTACCGGTGCCGTGGGGCAGGCTGACGGTGCCGCGCACCATCTGGTCGGCCTTGCGGGGGTCGACGCCGAGACGCATGACGACGTCAACGGTCTCGTCGAACTTCTTCTTGCTGGAGGACTTGGCGATCTTGATCGCGGCCAGCGGGGCGTACAGCTCGTTCTTGTCGAACGTCTCCGACGCCGCGCGGTAGGTCTTGCTGCGCTGCATGGTGATTCCTTCGGTAGTTAAGAGGAGATGTGGTTAGCGAGCCAGCGCGGCTCTCCCACGGTCAGTCGGTGGTGACGCCCATGGAGCGGGCGGTGCCCTCGACGATCTTCATCGCTGCGTCGATGTCGTTGGCGTTGAGGTCGGGCAGCTTGGTGGTCGCGATCTCGCGCACCTGGTCCTTGGTCAGCTTGCCGACCTTGTCCTTGTGCGGGACGGACGAGCCCTTCTTCAGACCGGCAGCCTTCTTGATCAGCTCAGCGGCCGGCGGGGTCTTCGTGATGAAGGTGAACGAACGGTCCTCGTAGATGGTGATCTCGACGGGGATGACGTTGCCGCGCATGGACTCGGTCTGGGCGTTGTACGCCTTGCAGAACTCCATGATGTTGACGCCGTGCGGACCGAGCGCGGTACCGACCGGCGGGGCCGGGGTCGCGGAGCCGGCCTGCAGCTGCACCTTGACGAGCGCTGCGATCTTCTTCTTCGGAGGCATTCTTGAGATCTCTTCCTTCTCGTGGTCATGACGAAGCCGCTTGTACGTTTCGGCCTCTGCCACCTGCTGTGTTGCTCTCGCAACTGGTCAATTGTCCGTGATCCGCTCGGGTTCACGAAATCAGCGCAGGGCGGCCCACTGAGTGAGACCCCCTGAGTGACGGGCACCACTCCCCTTGGCATACTCCCCCAGGGATTTACAAAGGGAGCTCAATTGTTCAACCGACGTCTGTCCATGTTCGCCGCGCTCGTGCCGCTGGCCGCCCTCTCGGCGGCGTGGACCGCCGCCGCCACCGGCGCCGGGTTCGATCCGGTCGAACCCGTGACGCTGCCGGGCGGCGAGACCCTGGTGACGTCGGCGATCGAGCAGCCCGCGAGCGTCACCGAGCCCGCGCCCGCGCAAGGCGCCCGCAAGGGCGCTCGAACCGGCACGATCGCCGTCGCGATGGCGCAGGGAAGCGACATCCCGATGTCGGCGCTGGCCGCCTACCAGCGTGCGGCCGCCGTCGTCACCACCGCCGACCGGGCCTGCGCCCTCGACTGGACGCTGCTCGCCGCTGTCGGGATGGTCGAGTCCGACCACGGGCGCCTCAAGAGCAGTCGGCTCGACGACTCGGGCAAGGCCTCTCCCGCCATCTACGGCCCGGCGCTGACCACCGCCTCCGGCGACCCGGCGCCCGACACCGATGCCGGCGCGGTCGACAAGCTCACCAGCGGCGACCGGGCCGTCGGGCCGATGCAGTTCATCCCCTCGACCTGGCCGCTGGTGGCCGTCGACGGCGACGGCGACGGCGTACGCGACCCGCAGGACATCGACGACGCCGCCCTCGCCGCCGCCGTCTACCTCTGCTCCGGCGACGAGGACGTCTCCACCGACAAGGGGAAGCAGGCCGCGCTCACCCGCTACAACCGCAGCAAGGCGTACGTCTCCACCGTGCTGAAGATCGCCAAGGGCTACGCCGACAGCCCCTACGGCGGTGACGACATCGAGCTCGCCGCCGCGCCCGCGCACTCCGAGGCGAAGTCCGGAGGCCAGGGCTCCGACGCGTCGAAGCGGGCCGACAAGAAGCCCGGGAACAAGAAGCCCCACGCCACCGCACCGAAGCCGAGCGCCAGCGCCCGGCCGTCTGACAAGCCGAGCCCGACCCCCTCGACGAGCCCCAGCCCCAGCGCCACCCCGACCGACGACGGCAGCTGGGCCTCGATCCCCGAGCGACGTGCGATCTGTGGTGCCGAGCTGGCCTCCCGCTTCCCCGACCTCGCCGCCGGCTGGGACACCAACCGCGCCGTCGACTCCTGCAGCATCCGGCTGCTCGGCAAGACCGTCACCCAGGCCAACGCCGCAGCTCCCGGAGTCGTCACCGACATCACCGGCTACGTCGAATGGCTGATCAAGACGCTGCCGTAGCCCGGGGCGCTGGTCTAGCGGCGACCCGCGCACCGCCTGCCGACTTCCCCGCATGTGCGCGGTTGTTGCAGCGTCTCCGCAGGTCGGGGCCGAAATTTCCACGCACATGAACGGAAGTGGTCAGCCCTGGCCGATGCAGGTCGGCCGGCGATCAGGCTCCTTGACAGGCAGCCAGCGCGTCCTCGGCCTTCGTCACCGCACCCTCGGCCGCGTCGAGCTCCTCCTCCGCAGCCGCCACAGCCTCCTCGGCCTTGGCCGCCTTGGCGGTGAGGTCGGCAGCCTTCGCGGTGGCATCCGCAGCCTTCGCCATGATGTCCGCGAACGCAGCAGCATCCTCAGCGCTGGTGCCCATGCTCGCGGCGTCAGCCGCTTCGCCGACCTTGTCGGCCTCCGCGCCCGCCTTCTCCGCTGCGGCGGACGCCTTGGTGAGCACTGCTTCCAGGGTCTTGACCTCGGCCTGCAGCGGCACGACTGCCGCCTCTGCGGTCTTGACCGCCGCCGCCTCCTCGAGGCAAGCAGCACCCGGCTCCGATCCGTCACCGCACGCGGCAAGAAGGGGCATGGCGAGCGCGGCGAACGACACCGCGATCCGAGTCCTGATGGGTACGTTCATCGTGGCTCTCTCTCAATCCGGCGACGACATCGATCGGGGACGAATCGCCACCGATCGGCCGGCCCGAGGCGACACCCGCCCGGCAGCGTCCGGGGCAACGGCATGTTAAGCGGCATTCGTCTGGTGCCGCATCGGCAAATCAGACGTCCCGCGCCATCGATGGGTCGAGCGGCTGATCGACATGTTGCCGCAGGACGTACGAAATCGCGGAACGCCCGGGCTTCATGCCCGGGCGTTCGGCGTACTGAGATCTCTCAGGCTGGTCTCGACCCGCTTCGCGGCTTCGCAAGCTCAGCCGCTGCGCTCGCTCGACCTCTTCGCGTTATGACCTGCGACTTCGTCGCAGGTCATAGGCTCAGACCTTCTCGATCTGGTTGAACGAGAGCTCGACGGGGGTCTCGCGGCCGAAGATCTCGACGAGAGCCTTGACCCGCTGGGACTCGGCGTTGAGCTCGGTGATGGTCGCGTGGAGGGTGGCGAAGGGGCCGTCGACGACGGTGACCGAGTCACCCTCGGCGAAGTCGACGACCTCGACGGGCTTCTTGGCGGTGCCGGTGGCACCGGAGGCGGCGGTCGCGGCCTCACCGGCGGCGGCAGCCTCGGCCTCGGCCTGGGCGACGACGGCGGGGGCGAGCATGTTCTCGACCTCGGTCATCGACAGCGGCACCGGCTGGTGGCTGTGGCCGACGAAACCGGTGACCGACGGGGTGTGACGTACGGCCGCCCAGGACTCGTCGGTGAGGTCCATCCGGACCAGCACGTAACCCGGGAGAACGGTGCGCTTGACCATCTTGCGCTGGCCGTTCTTGATCTCCGGGACCTCCTCGGTGGGGACCACGATCTCGTGGATGTAGTCCTCCATGTTGAGGGAGACGATGCGGTTCTCCAGGTTGGACTTCACCCGGTTCTCCATGCCGGAGTAGGTGTGGATCACGAACCAGTCGCCCGGCTTCGCCCACAGCTCGCGGCGGAACGCCTCGAGCGGGTCGTCGTCAGCGGCCTCTGGCGCCTCGCCCTCGACGATCTCCTCGAAGGAGTCCTCGGCCGCGTCAGCGGACTCGTCGGCCGCGTCGAACTCGGCCTCTGCAGGCACGTCGGAGGCGGCCTCGGCCGTCTCGAGGACCTCGGTCTCCTCGGTGTAGTCCTGCTCAGACACGTCCTGCTCCAAACCGTTGAATGTGTATTTCGGGTGTGCTCCGCGGGCCGGGGCCCACGCGATCACGCGTCGCGGCCGCCGAACACCCAGAACATCAACTTGCCGAACCCGAGGTCAAGGCCCGCGGTGATCGCCATCATGACCAGGACGAAGACCAGAACCACGACGAAGTACGTCGAGAGCTGCTGCTGCGTCGGCCAGACGACCTTGCGGAGCTCGGCCACGACCTGGCGGTAGAACGTCGGGAGACTGGTGCGCTTCTCCGTCTTCTTGTCGTTCGGAGTCGGGACTGCCTTGCTGTCCGTCACGCCGCCACCTTCTCTCGAAAACGTTTCCATCGCTGGTCCGGCTTTGCAGGGCACGAGGGACTTGAACCCCCAACCTTCGGTTTTGGAGACCGATGCTCTGCCAGTTGAGCTAGTGCCCTACGGAGGTCTGCATCAGACGCGCGGTTGAGGGCGCGGCTAACCATGTGGGAAGACCACCAACGGTGAGTCTACGCACTGGGCAATGGTGCTTCCAAAACCGGGGTGCGCTGACCCATAGGATTGCTGACATGACCTCAGATCCCCGTCCCCTCGCCGAGCTCTCGCGCGAGGAACTCGAAGCGTTCGCAACGGAGCAGCGCACGGCGTACGACAACTTGGTGGCCAAGGGCCTGAAGCTGGACCTGACCCGGGGCAAGCCCTCCGCGGACCAGCTCAACCTCTCCGACGGCCTGCTCCATCTCCCCAAGTCGACGACGGCCCCGGACGGCACCGACACCCGCAACTACGGCGGCCTGGCGGGCGGCATCGAGATCCGTGAGATCTACGCCGAGCTCCTCGGCCTGGAGACCGCCCAGCTCATCGCCGGCGGCAACTCGAGCCTCACGATGATGCGCGACACGCTGATGTACCTGTGGCATCACGGCGGCGTCGACAGCGAGCGGCCGTGGGGCCGGGAGGAGACGGTCAGGTTCGTCTGCCCGGTGCCGGGCTACGACCGTCACTTCACGCTCCTGGAGTGGTTCGGGATCGAGATGGTGACCGTGCCGATGCACGCCGACGGGCCCGACGCCGACGCCGTCGCCGCCCTCGTCAAGGACGACCCGACGATCAAGGGCATGTGGCTGGTCCCGACCTACGCCAACCCGACCGGTGACACCACCTCGCAGGAGATCGCCGAGCGGCTCACCTCGATGCCGACCGCGGCTCCCGACTTCAAGATCTTCTGGGACAACGCCTACGCGCTGCACCACCTGACCCCGGCGGAGACCAAGACCGCCGACGTCGTCTCGCTGGCCAACGCGGCCGGCAATCCGCACCGTCCGCTGGTCTTCGCCTCGACCTCCAAGGTCACCTACGCGGGCGCGGGCGTCGGCTTCTTCGGCGGCTCGAAGGAGAACGTCGCCTGGTGGCTCGACCACCTGAGCAACGGCGCCATCGGCCCGGACAAGGTCAACCACCTGCGGCACGCGGAGTTCTTCGGCTCGGCCGCCGGCGTACGCGAGCACATGGCCAAGCACCGTGAGCTGCTCGCACCGCGGTTCGCGGCCGTCGAGGACGCCCTCACCGACGAGCTCGGCTCGCTCGGCGTGGCCACCTGGACCAAGCCCGCAGGTGGCTACTTCGTCAGCCTCGACGTGCTCCCCGGCACCGCGACCAAGGTGATCGAGCTGGCCAAGGGTGCCGGCGTCGCCCTGACCCCGGCCGGTTCGGCCTTCCCCGGGAAGCACGACCCGGAGGACACCAACATCCGGCTGGCCCCCTCCTTCCCGCCGTTGGAGCAGGTCAGCGGGGCCATGGAGGTCGTCACGGTGTGCGTGAAGCTGGCCGCTGCGGAGAAGCTGCTCGCGTGACTCCGGACCGACCCCACCGAGACCGGCGCGACCTCCGTACGCTGCCGAAGGCGCATCTGCACCTGCACTTCACGGGTGCGATGCGCCACCAGACCCTGCTCGAGCTGGCAGCCCGCGACGGGATCCGGCTGCCCGAACAGCTGGTCGCCGACTGGCCTCCGACGCTGAGCGCGGCCGATGAGAAGGGCTGGTTCAGGTTCCAGCGCCTCTATGACGTCGCGCGCTCGGTGCTGCGCACCGAGGCGGACATCCGGCGACTGGTCATGGAGGTCGCCGAGGACGACGTACGCGACGGCGGCAGGTGGCTCGAGATCCAGGTCGACCCGTCGGGCTATGGGGCGAAGTTCGGCGGGATCACCGCCTTCACGGATCTGGTCCTGGACGCCGTCGGCGACGCGGAGCGGGCGACCGGGCTCGGGATCGCGGTGATCATCGCCTCCAACCGCACCCGCCACCCGATGGACGCGCGCACGCTGGCGCGCCTGGCCGGGCAGTACGTCGACCAGGGCGTGGTCGGCTTCGGGCTCTCCAACGACGAGCGGCGCGGGCGGACCGAGGAGTTCGACCACGCCTTCCAGATCGCGGAGCGCGCCGGCCTGCGGCTGATGCCGCACGGCGGCGAGCTGCGCGGTCCCGAGCACATCCGCACCGTGCTGCGGTCGTTGCACGCGACCCGGCTGGGTCATGGCGTACGTGCTGCCGAGGATCCGGCGCTGCTCGACGAGATCGTGCGCGCGGGGGTCGCGCTGGAGGTCTGCCCGACCTCCAACGTGTCGCTCGGCGTCTACTCCGACCTGACCTCGGTGCCGCTGCCGCAGCTGCTCGACGCGGGTGCGACCGTGGCGCTGGGGGCCGATGACCCGCTGCTGTTCGGGTCCCGGCTGGCGGCGCAGTACGCCACCATGCGGGCTGCTCACGAGCTCTCCGACGAGACCCTCGCCGACCTGGCACGGATGTCGATCACCGCCTCGACCGCGCCCGACTCGACCAAGAAGGGTCTGCTCGCCGAGATCGACGACTGGATCGACACGCCCTCCCAGCACACGGATCAGCCGAGTTAAGACACAATGTCGGCCATGACGAACCCGTCCGACGATCAGCCCGATCCCAACCAGCCGGCCGACGCCGCCACGCCGCCTCCGCCGACCCCGTCCGAGCCGGCCGAGCCGACCGACCCCGACGTGACCCAGGTGGCTACTCCGCCTGCGTCCACGCCGCCTGCGCCGACCCAGCCGATGTACGGCCAGACCTATGGCGAGCAGCCGTCCAACCCCTACGGCGGCGCGACGTTCGACCAGAAGCCGCCGGTCCCGCCGGCTCCGGCCCCCTCCTACGGGACGCCTCCGCCGCCCTCCTACGGCGCTCAGCCGGGCTACGGCCAGGCTCCCTACGGTGCTCCGGCCGCGTACGCAGGTGCGGGCGGTGCCCCGGACTCCGGGGCGACCACGGCGATGGTGCTGGGCATCATCGGACTCGTCGGTGGGTTCCTGTGCACCATCGGCTTCATCGTCTCGCCGGTCGCCATGTTCCTCGGCCTGGCTGCGAAGAAGCGGATCGACGCCTCGGCAGGCGCGCTGACCGGTCGCGGCAACGCTCAGGCGGGCTTCATCCTCGGCATCATCGGCACGGTCTTCCTGGCCCTGATCATCATCCTGATCGTCGTCCTCGTCATCATCGGGATCAGCGGCGGGTTCGACGACTCGGGCTACGACAGCGGCTACGAGCCGTACGACAGCGAGTTCTGAGAGATGACGAACACGCCACCACCCGGCTATCAGCCCGCCCCGGCGCCCTACGGGTACCCCCAGCCACCTCCGCATCCCGAGGCCAACTCGGCGATGGTCCTCGGGATCGTCGGGCTGTGCCTGTCGGTCATGTGCGGCGGGATCGGCGTCTTCGTCGCACCGTTCGGATGGGTCAAGGGCAAGCGGGTGATGGCCGAGATCGACGCCAACCCGGCTGCCTACGGCGGGCGTGGCAACGCCCAGGCCGGTTTCATCACCGGCCTGATCGGGACGATCTTCGGGGCGCTCTACATGCTCTTCTGGGTCGCGTACATCATCTTCATCATCGTGATGATCGTCGTCGCCTCCAACGAGACCGACACGACGACGTTCGACAGCATCAACGCGATGCTGAGCAGCCGAATCTGACGGATGGACTGCGGCTACTTCACCTCCGGCGCCTGCCGCTCCTGCCGCTGGCTGGAGATGGCGTACGCCGACCAGCTCGCCCAGAAGCAGAGGCGGGTCGCCGCTGTGCTCGATTCCCTGGGCTTCGGCGACGTACGTTGGGAGGAACCGGTCTCCAGCCCGGAGGCCGGTTTCCGCAACAAGGCCAAGATGGTCGTCGCCGGGTCTGTGGAGGCGCCGACGCTGGGGATCCTGTCGCACGACGGTCTCGGGGTGGACCTGCTCGCGTGCGGGCTGCACACCCCGGGGCTGCAGGCCGCGCTGCCGGTCCTGTCCCGGTTCGTCACGACCGCGCGGCTGACCCCCTACTCGGTGCCGGAGCGACGCGGCGAGCTCAAGCACGTGATCGTCACCGAGGCGCCTGGCGGCGAGCTGATGGTGCGCTGGGTGCTGCGGTCGACCGAGGCGCTGTCGCGGCTGCGCAAGCACCTTCCCGCGCTGCTGGACGAGCTGCCGGTCGCGGTGGCCTCGGTGAACATCCAGCCGGAGCACAAGGCCGTCATCGAAGGCCCGGAGGAGATCTTCCTGACCGCCCGCGAGGCGCTCACGATGGAGGTCAACGGGATCGGCCTGCGGCTGCGCCCGCACTCGTTCTTCCAGACCAACACCGATGTCGCGGCCGCGCTCTACCTCCATGCCCGCGACCTGGTCGCCTCGGTGTCACCGGGCTCGGTGTGGGACCTCTACTGCGGCGTCGGCGGCTTCGGGCTGCACGTGGCCGCGCCCGGTCGGGAGGTGCTCGGTGTCGAGTCCAGCGAGCAGGCCATCGAGGCCGCCGCCTCGACCGCCGCGGAGCTGGGCCTGCCGGGCACCAGCTGGGTGGCCGGGGACGCGACCGCGTACGCCCTCTCGGCTGCTGCCGCGCCCGAGCTGGTCATCGTCAACCCGCCGCGGCGCGGCATCGGCTCCGCGCTCGCCGGGTGGCTGGAGCAGTCGGGGGTCGAGCACGTCGTCTACTCCTCGTGCAACGTCGACACCCTCGCCCGCGACCTGCGCGACATGCCCTCGCTCCGCCCCGTCTCGGCGAGGCTGCTCGACATGTTCCCCAACACCGACCACCACGAGGTCCTTCTTCTCCTCGAACGCACCTGATGCCGAGTCGGCTCGTTCTGACGCCCCGACTCGACGGTGCATGAGAGTCCGGGTCGGTCGCTCCTAGAGCTCCACGCCGAGCATGACGGGCTCGTTGACGAGCACGATCCCGTACGCCGCCTCGACCCCGTCGCGTACCTCTCTCGCCAGGGCGAGCAGGTCCTCGGTCGTGCCCTCGCCGCGGTTGGTGAGGGCGAGGGTGTGCTTCGTGGAGAGCGACACGCGGCCTGCCAGAGCCTGGGGCGCATGGCCCTTCTTGAACCCGGCGTGGTCGATGAGCCAGGCCGCGGAGGTCTTCACCGTGCCGTCGGGCTGCGGGTAGGCCGGAGCGCCCTCGGGTACGTCCTCGGGAGCCACCACCGGGTTGGTGAAGAACGAGCCGGCCGACCAGGTGTCGTGATCGGCCTCGTCGATGACCATGCCCTTGCTGCGGCGCAGGGACAGGACGGCCTCGCGGATCTGCTTGGACGGCACCCGGGTGCCCTGCTCGACGCCGAGCGCGCCGGCGAGCTGGGCGTACGCGATCGGGGAGCCGGTCTCGCCGTCGGTGCCGAGTCGGAAGGTGACCTCGAGGACCACGTAGCGGCCGGGCACGGCCTTGAACCGCGACCAGCGGTAGCCGAACCCGCACTCCCCGGCGGTGAAGCTCCGCACCTCGCGAAGCTCGCGGTCGAACACCTTGACCGAGGTGATGGTCTGGGAGACGTCCTGGCCGTACGCCCCGACGTTCTGGATCGGGGTCGCGCCCACGCTGCCAGGGATGCCGGAGAGCGCCTCGACACCGCTCCAGCCCTTGTCGACGGCGGTCGTCACGAAGTCGTCCCAGGTCTCGCCCGCAGCCACCGTGACGCGTACGCCACCCTCGACCGGCTCCGCCGACACGCCCGTGGTCGCCAGCTTGATGACGGTGCCCGGGAAGCCGGCGTCGGCGACGACCAGGTTGCTGCCGCCGCCGAGGACGAGCACGTCCTTGCCGGCAGCGTCGGCCGCGGTCACGGCCTCGATGATCTCCGCCTCGGTGGTCGCGCTGACGAACTCCGCCGCCGGACCGCCGAGATGGAAGGTGGTGTGGTCCGAAAGCAGGTCAGGCACGCACGGTCACCTTCGGCATGCCGAGGACCTTCTGGTCGCCGGAGAGGACCGTCAGGGCGATCGTCGCCAGCCCGTCCTCGACCGACTTCACGGTGCCGCTGACCGTCACCGAGGTGCCCTCGTCGTCATCGGGCACGATGACCGGGTTGGTGAACTTGGCTCCGAAGTCGACGACCTCGGCACCGTCGGTCCACTCCGAGACCGCTCGGGCGACCAGCGCCATGGTGAACATGCCGTGGGCGATCACGCCGGGGAGGCCGACGGCGGTGGCGATCCGGTCGGACCAGTGGATCGGGTTGAAGTCGCCGCTCGCGCCGGCGTAGCGCACCAGCGACGCCCGGGTGACGGGATAGGTCTTCGGGGCCAGCTCGGCGCCTGCTTCGAGCGTCATCACGCGACCTCCGCCGCTCGGTGGACCAGGGTGGCCGAGGTGGTGCACACGACCGCCCCGGAGTCGTCGGTGATCTCCGAGACCGTACCGATGATGTCGTTGCCGCCGATCTGTCGCAGCGAGGCGACGCTCAGGATCGCGACCAGCACGTCCCCCGGCGCGATCGGCCGGGCGTAGGAGAACTTCTGCTCGCCGTGGACGATCCGCGACAGCTCGACCTGGACGTCGTCCAGGAAGGCGTTCATCGCGTCGAAGGCGAGCACGATCGGGAACGTCGCCGGAACCGGGTCCCCGCTCTCCCAGCTCACGCCGGTGGCGGCAGCGAACTCCCGCACCTTCTCGTCGGTGACCCGATAGGGCCTGGTCGGAGGAAACGCGCGCCCTACGAGCGACCCATCAACTGCCATGCGGCCAACTCTAGTGGCCCGCCGAGAAGTCACCCACGTCGGCCGAAGCGTCAGGTAGGTCGGCCGAGTTGGCACGCCCTCGCCAACTCGGCCGACGGGAGTGACGTCTCGGCCGACCGGGGTGACGTCTCGGCGAAATGACGAACGCCCCGCCTCCCGGAACTCGGGGCGGGGCGTTCGGAGCGCCGATCAGTGTCGCGCTCTACCTAGAAGTCGAACTTCAGCGGGTCTCGCGGTGCGCGGTGTGCTTGCGGCAACGCGGGCAGTACTTGTTGAGCTCGATCCGGTCGGGGTCGTTCCGACGGTTCTTCTTCGAGATGTAGTTCCGCTCCTTGCACTCGGTGCAAGCGAGGGTGATCTTCGGGCGAACGTCGCTGCTCTTGCTGGCCACAGGAGTTTCCTTACAGTACTGATCGAGGTGGTGCGGTCTTTGGCGGTAGCGGGGGCGGGGATCGAACCCGCGACCTCACGATTATGAGTCGTGCGCTCTAACCGCCTGAGCTACCCCGCCTCAACAGGAATCAGGCCCGCAGTATTCCTACCGCGGGTCCCGAACTCCAGAGCCCCTTTACGGAATCGAACCGTAGACCTTCTCCTTACCATGGAGACGCTCTGCCGACTGAGCTAAAGGGGCGTTGCGAAAGAGAACATTACGGTAGGGGCGGCGTGCTCAACAAATCGACACGACCCTTCCCTCCGCGGGCCGCATCATCGCAGGTCAGCGGGGTCCTCGGCGCCTCGATCGGGCTCCCAGATGCGCGCGAAACCCATCGCTTCCTCGAGCTCGTAGGACAGCTCGAGCAGCATTCGCTCGCGTCCCGGCGCCGCCCCGAACATCATCCCCTGAGGCAGCCCGGCCAGAGTCTCCTGAATCGGCAGCGACACCGCCGGCCCACCGGTGACGTTCTGCCACGGCGTGAACGCCACCCAGTCCATCAGCCCCTTCATCACCAGCTCGTAGGCCTGGCTCGGCGCCAGCCGGCCGATCTCCGGGGTCTCGTGTGCGACCGTGGGCGTCAGGACGACGTCGTACGCAGCGTGGAACCCCTCCGCGATCGCCTGCGCCTTGCGCAGCCGGACGATGGCGGCCGGGACGTACTTGGCGTTCTTGAGCGTGTGCTGCGCGAGGCCAACCGTGAGGTTGTCGAGCCGGCGGCGGTCCCAGGTCTTGCCGCGGAGCGGGCCGGCGTTGACCAGTGCGACCGCCAGCGTCCCCCAGTAGAGGACGAAGTCGTCGGCGAAGGTGTCGGGCACCGGCGGCGGCACCGCTTCGACGGTGTGCCCGAGCTCCTCCAGCACCGCCGCGGTCTTCAGCGTCAGCTCGGCGACCTCGGGGCTGGCCTCGCGCCCGAGCGCTCCGGTGAAGATGGCACAGCGCAGCCGCTTCGACCCGGGGCCGGTGACGTCCCCGATCGGCGGCAGCGAGGTGTGGTGCGCCTTCTCGGCCTCCCGGAATAAGGCGGCGGTGTCACGCACCGAGCGGGTCAGCACACCGTCGGTGACGATCTTGAGCGGCAGGAAGCCGTAGAGCGGGTCCTGCGGCAGCCGGTCGCGGGTCGGCTTGAGCCCGACGAGACCGCACGCGCCGGCCGGGATCCGGATCGAGCCGCCGCCGTCGTTGCCATGGGCGATCGGTACGGCCCCCGCGGCGACCAGCGCGCCCGAGCCGGCCGAGGACGCACCGGCCACGCGGCCGGTGTCCCAGGGGTTGCGCACCGCTCCGAGCCGCGCGTGCTCGGCCGTGCCCGAGAACCCGAACTCCGAGAGCTGGGTCTTCCCCAGGGACAGCAACCCCAGCTTGAAGAGCAGCTTGGTCATCTCGCCGTTGCGTGAGGCCGGCGGCATGGCGTACGAGTCCGTGCCGTTCCTGGTGGGCACACCGGCGACGTCGGTGTTGTCCTTGATCAGGGTGGGGACACCGGCGAAGAAACCGGCCCGGGGAGCACGCGCCTGGATCCGGGCTCGGTCGAAGGTGCGGTAGGCCATCGCACCCAGCGAGGCGTCGACCACCTCGATCCGGGCGATGGACGCCTCGACCGCCTCGAGGGTGCTGAAGTCACCGCGCCGCAGGGCATCGGCGACCCCGACCGCGTCGAGAGTGCCGAGCACGTCGTCGGTGAAGGCGTGCACTCGAGCCATGCCGTCAACGTTAAGCCCGCGGGAGCCTCAGAGGAGGAGGTACGCCACCAGCGGAACCAGGAGACATGTCACAACCGCTGTGAGTCCCATCGCCAGTCCGGAGAAGGCGCCCTCGACGCGGCTCTCCTCCAGCATCCGGGCGGTGCCGATGCCGTGCGAGACGGCGCCGACCGCGACACCGCGGGCCCGCGGGTCACGGATGCCGATCAGGGTCAGCACTCGCGGCGCGACCATCGCGGCGACGATTCCGATCACGATCGCGAAGGCCGCCGACAGCTCCGGATAGCCGCCCAGGCGGTCGGCCAGCTCGATCGCCACCGGCGTCGTCACGGCCTTCGGAGCTATCGTCCGCTCCAGGACGTCCCCGCCGCCGAGCCAGCGCACCAGCAGGATGCCTGAGACCATCGACACGACCGCGCCGGCGGTCAGCGCGACCAGGACGGGCACCACCATCCCCTTCAGCCGCGCGACCTGGTGGTAGAGCGGGATCGCCAGCGCGACCGTCGCCGGGCCGAGCAGAAAGCTGATCAAGGTGGTGGCGTCGGCGTAGTCGGCATAGCTCGTGCCACTGACCGCAAGCAGGGTGCCGACGATCACGATCGCCACCGCCACCGGCTGTGCCAGCGGCGAACGGGTCCGCGCCCGCAGCCACCGCCCGAACTCGTACGCCGCCACCGTCACGAACAGCCACAGGATGACGCTCAAACCGCCACCTCCGTAGCGCAAGCGCCACAATACGGAAGTGGCGGCCCGAGGCTCATTGTCGCTCGCTGACGCTCGCTCATTCGATCTCCTCCCCCGGCGCGCCTTCGGTGCCGGCGACCGACGGGACCCGGCGGAGGAACAGGCTGAGCACCCAGCCGACGGTGGCCAGGCCGAGGAGCCAGGAGCCGAGCAGTGCGACGACGATCGGCGCCGCCGCGTCGCGGATGACCGCGACGTAGGCGATCACGCCGACACCGGCCGGGATGAAGAAGAGCTGCAGGTGGGAGAGGAAGTAGTCGCCGACCTGGATGACCGGGTCGTCCTCGCCGTCACGGCGCCGCAGCACCAGAGCGACGAAGAGCAGCAGCATCCCGACGACGGGTCCGGGCAGCGGGATCCCGGTCAGCTCGACGATCGCGGTTCCGGCCAGCTGGCACCCGAGCAGCCAGAGCAGGCCGACGATCACGGGGTCAGGGACTCGATCGCCATCGCTGCGCAGCCCACCAGGCCCGAGGAGTCGCCGTGGAGCTGGGCCATGAAGGTGAGCTCGCGGGTGGCGATCGGGTTGGCGCGGGCGTAGACGCTCTCGCGCACCCCTGCGGTGTAGAGGTCGAACGCACCGGCCATGTCACCGCCGATGACGACGACCTCCGGGTTGAGCAGGTTGACGGCCGCGGCCACGACCTCGCCGAGCTGTCGTCCACCCTCGCGCAGCAGCCCGCGCGCGACCGCGTCGCCGTCGTTCGCAGCCGCCACGAGGTCGCGTACGTGACCGGCGGGGACGCCGGAGTCGGTCAGCCGCTGGGCGAGCGCCCAGCCGGCCGCGACCGTCTCCAGGCACCCGGTCGAGCCGCAGCGGCAGGGTCGGTCGCCGGCCGCGTCGATGCGGGTGTGGCCGATCTCGCCGGCCGCCCCGAGGGCTCCGGTGACGACCTTGCCGTCGACGATGATGCCCATGCCGAGACCGGTCGAGGCCTTGACGACCAGGGCGTTGCGTACGGGATGGTCGGAGTTGAAGAGCTCCGACCGCGCCAGCGCGTGGGCGTCGTGGGCGAGGATCAGCGGCGCATCGGTCAGCGCGGTGAAGTAGGGGGCCAGCTGGACGCCGTCCCAGCCACCCATCGCCGGGGTGTCGATGCTCATCCCGAGATCGGGGTTGACCACGCCGGGCAGGCTCATCCCGATCGCCAGCACCGGCAGGTCGATCGAGGTCACCATCTTGGTCATCCGCTCGACGACCTCGGGCATCAGCACCTCGGCGGAGATGCCGACCTCGTGGTCACGGGTGTCTCCGGCCAGCTCGCGCCCGGCGAGGTCGAAGACCGCCGCCTGGCTGCGGCTGCGGCCCACCGCCACGGCCAGCACGACTCCTGGGTCTGAGGATTCGTCACTCACGAGTGCAGTCTAAGCACGAGCGCGGACGCGGCCTAAGACCGCGAGCGGAGCCGGGCGTTGGGAAGCGGGGGCGCCGGGATCGGCCGCTGGTGGTTGCCCTCGACCACGCCGAAACGGCCCTCGGCCAGGTCCTGGGAGTCCTCGACCACCTCGCCGCCGCCACGGGTGACCTGGCCCTGCCACTCCTCGCGGTAGCCGACGACCTCCTCGTGGGTGCGCCCGACGAAGTTCCACCACATGATGATCGACTCGCCGAACGGCGTACCGCCGAGGAGGAGCAGTCGGGTCCACGCCTCACCGGCCTGCAGGATCAGGGTGGTGGCGCCCGGAGGGGCGTAGGCGAGAGAGTCCTTCTCCACGTCGGCCGAGGCCGGACCGGACGCGCCCAGGCCGGTCATCGACACCTCACCGGTGTCCACGAGTACGCCGTGCTCGAACCGATCGTCGACCGGGATCTCGAGCCGCGTGCCGGGCTCGAGCAGGATCTCGGCGCCGAGGATCTCGGAGTGGGTCCGTACCGGCGAGGTGACGCCGAGGAGCGACCCCATGAAGACCCGCACGGTCGCCCCGTCGCGCTCGATCGGCGTGGGTGCGTGGTTCTGGAACCCCGGCTCGACGTCGCGGAACTCGTCCGGCAGCGCGACCCACAGCTGCGCGCCGTGCAGGACGGTGGTCTCGGGGGTGGAGTTCTCCGAGTGGGAGATCCCGCGCCCGGCGGTCATCAGGTTGACCTCGCCCGGCCGCACCATCGCCACGGTGCCGACCGAGTCGCGGTGCTCGATCTCGCCGGTGAACAGCCAGGAGACCGTCGCCAGCCCGGTGTGCGGGTGGGGCGGCACCTCCATCCCGCCGGAGACGACGACGTCATCGGGACCGTAGTGGTCCAGGAAGCACCATGCTCCGATCAGCGAGCGCGAGCGGGCGGGCAGGGTGCGGCGTACGTTCATCGCTCGCGGACCGCCCAACGGGACGTCTCGCGGAGTGATGATCTGGATCTCCACGCCTTCGTCGCCGGTCCCACCGACACACTCGACGGGGGTGGGGTGCGCATCCAGGTTGGTCATGCTCCGAACGCTACTCGCCATGCGTGCGTCACATCGAGGTCGCCGAAGGGCTACCTCGATGCCACACCATGTGGCCCGTGCTCATCGCTCAGCTCGCGAACTTCGTCGGCCCCACCTCCGGCGGCATGAAGACGGCTCTGGAGGCCCTCGCCCGTGGCTATCTCGAGGCGGGCCACGACCGGCTTCTGGTCGTCCCCGGCCCGTACGACTCGGTCACCACGACCGACCTCGGCGAGGTGGTGCAGCTGAGAGCGCCGCGCGTGGGCGGCGGATACCGGCTGATCATCGAGCCGTGGCGGGTGACCGACGTGCTGACCCGCTTCAACCCGACGAGCCTCGAGGTCAGCGACAAGTTCACGATGCTGCCCGTCTCCCGCTGGGCCCGGCGTCAGGGCATCGGGACGGTGCTCTTCTCCCACGAGCGCCTCGACGAGTACATGCCCACCTACACCGGCATGGACGCCACCTCGAAGGTCTCCACCGCGCTGCTCAACCGGATGCTGGTGCGCTCCTTCGACCAGGTGCTGGTGACCTCCGACTACGCCCGGCACGAGTTCGAGCCGCTGGCCGCGACCGTCGGCTGCCCGATCGCGCAGGTGCCGCTGGGCGTCGACCTCGACAGCTTCTCGCCCTCGCTCGGGCACCGCGACGACACCCTGAGACTCATCCACGTCGGCCGCCTCTCCCGCGAGAAGTCCCCCGACCTCGCCGTCGCCACCGCCGTCGAGCTGCATCGGCGCGGGTTCGACGTACGCATGGACGTCTACGGCGACGGGCCGCACCGTGCCGAGATCGAGGCCCTCGCCGCCGGGGCACCCGTCGTCTTCCACGGGCACGTCTCCGACCGCGGCCGGATCGCCCGGGCGTTGGCCTCGGCCGACGTCGCGCTCTCCGTCTGCCCGCGCGAGACCTTCGGGCTGGCGGTCCTGGAGGCTCTCGCCAGCGGTACGCCGGTGGTGACCGCCGACCGGGGCGGCGCCCGCGAGCTCATCGATGCCCGGTGCGGGGCCTGGGCGGCCGCCCACCCGGCGGCGCTGGCCGACGCGGTCATCGACGTCGCTGAGCGGCCGGTCGGAGCCACCCGCAACGCGGCTCGCGAGCGGGCCGAGCAGTTCCCGTGGTCGCGCACGATCGAGGAGATGCTGGACCTTCACTCCCGTCTCGCGCAGGAGACCGCGCCGACCTATCTCCTCGCGCGCTCGCGGCAACGGCAAGCGGCTCGGCGAGCACGGCGTTACGCATGAGCAGTTGACTCGTTAGACGGTTCACCATGAGCGATTCAACGAAAGCGGAAGCCGACCAGGTAACACAGCAGCACACGCACTTCGCCGACTCGTTCGGCCCGGTCTGCAGCGCATACGGAGAAGATCCGCCGACCACCTACGACTACCGGGACGTCACGTGCAGCGCCTGTCGGCACGCGGCGCCCTACATCAGCGCGCTGCCCGAGCACCTCAAGCCCAGATCGACCAGGCGGCGCTCGTGGCCGCGATCGATGCAAGAGCGAGTCTGAGGCGCGTTCGAGCGGTTCACCGCTGAGCGGTGAACCGCTCCGGGGAGGTCCCGGGTGGCTCCGGCTGCACCGGGGTCCACCTGCCCGCCGATCGTGATCGGGCGAGCCCGACGATCCCGGTGACCAGCAACGCTCCGGCGCTCACCGCGACCCACAGCGTGGGGGCGGAGGCGCCGAAGGCGACCACCGCGGCGACGTACGAGACGGTGGGGTTGGTGATCGTCATCGCCGCCATCGCCCACGGCAGCGGGCCGGCGGCGAGCGCCGCCTGGGTGAGCACGATCCCGAGGCCGCAGGTGCACAGCAGGCCGTAGAACGCCGGCAGTGTCAGCAACCCGAGGAACCCGTCGGCGGCGGCCCGGTCGGCGGTGATCTTCAACAGCACCGAAGTCGTCGCGAACGAGCAGCCGGCCGCGACCGCCGTGGTCGCCGCCGCGACCGGCGGCGGGAACCGATGGGCCACCAGCAGGAGTACGCAGATCACGACCGCCACGCACCCGGCGAAGAGTGCGACGCGACCGACGTCAGCATAGGTGCCGCCGCGGTGGTCGTCGGTGACCAGCAGGATCACGCCACCACAGATCGCGGCGCCGCTGACCCAGTCGGAGACCGTCGGCCAGTGGCGGGCGGCGATCGAGGCGAAGACCAACGCGAAGAGCAGCTGTGTGGGCATCACCGACTGCACCACCGAGACCGACCCCAGGTGGAGAGCGACCGCCTGCACCCCGAAGCCGATCGCGTTGATCACCGCACCGGCGACCCACAGCGGGTTGCGCACCAGCGCCAGCATCAGCCGTTCGACACCCGAGATCCCGCCGCTGCGTCCGGGCGCGAGCGCGCTGGCGCGCTGCTGAACCGCGGCGGAGAGCGAGAACAGGACGCATGCGCCGATGGCCAGGCTCACGGCCGCGGCATGATCCATGCTTCGACGTTAGAACTCGATAGGAAAGCCCGTCTGCCACCGACGCGAGCAGCGCGCGATCAGCGGATGAACCCTGGATTAACCCAACCGGGCATCGTATTACCGGGCGGTATGGAACGTTTACCTTGACTTGGTAACCACCATGCCGTGTCGCTGGAACCTTCAGCCACTGAGTGTCCCTAGCGTCGTGAAGCGCGCGTGGACGTGTCGAAACGAGAGTTGTCGACTCATAGACCGCGTTGCGCTCAATTCGAATTGACGACGAAAGGTATGAAATGAGCAAGAAGACAGGGCTGCTCCGCCGCGCCGCGGCCGTCGCCGCCTTCTCGGGTGTCGCCTTCGCACTGACCATGGGAGGGGCCGAGGCCGCTCCGGTCACCGCTGACACCACCACTGCCGTCAGCACCGCGACGTCGGACCTCTCCCCCTCGAGCCAGAAGGCCTGGGAGGACTTCATCCTCGGCGGCTCGTACATCACCGGCGGCGCTGCCCAGATGGTCAGCGGTGCCTGGGTCGGCGCTCCCGGCCTGATCCTCGCCGGCGCCACCGGCTCCCCGATCACCCCGGAGCAGGCTGCGGCCTGGGCGAACTGGGACGAGGGCGGGCAGAAGATCGGCGAGGGTGCCGCCATGATGGTCGCGGGTGCCTACGTCGGCGCGCCGGGCATCATCCTGGACCAGATCGCGGGCGGGGCGACCCCGAGCGACCTGTCGCCGGCCGAGCTCGAGCAGGTCTCGTTCCTCATCCCGCAGGACAGCCCGGCGCTCGACGGTGTCGCCACCGACCAGATCCCGAACCCGATGGCTCCCTTCGGGTCCCTCTGAGCGTCGACATGACGACCGCCGACCGACCGTAGCTCCCACCACGATCCGATCGGCGCCGTCCCCAGATGGCCCTGGTCGTGCCACGTGCACGACCGGGCCATCTGCGCATTTACGCACGTTCAGACAAGAATGTTGCAGGTTGGCGAAAATTACGTCATTACATTTCATTCGTCACTAGTTGACATGAAAACATCCGTGTCGTCCTGTCCTTATCACCGTTGAGGCTTTTAGCATCGCTTCTCGGACGCGAACGTATCGATACACGTGTTATCGATCCGGGGGTCGCGCCCGTGCGTGATGTTTCAATTCGAGTTGATCGATGAAAGGTACGAAATGAACAAGATGACAGGGCTGCTCCGCCGCACCGCGGCCGTCGCCGCCTTCTCGGGTGTCGCCATCGCACTGACCGCCGGCACCGCCACCGCGGCCGACGGCACCCACCACAACCGCACCGAGGCCGAGTGCATCGCGGAGAACTCCTCCGGCGCCTCGGACCTCTCGCCCTCGAGCCAGAAGGCCTGGGCCAGCTTCATCTGTGGCGCCGGCCAGGCCACCGGCGGCGCCGCTCGCATGGTCAGCGGCGCGTGGGTCGGCGCCCCGGGCCTCATCCTGATGGGTGCCACCGGCGACGAGCTGAGCCCCGCGCAGAAGAAGGCCTGGGTGAACTGGGACGGCGGCGCGCACCAGGTCGGCAACGGTGCCGCTCTGGTCGTCTCCGGCGCCTACGTCGGTGCGCCCGGCATCGTGATGGACAAGATCATGGGCGGCGCCATGCCGACCGAGCTGTCCGACAGCGAGCTGGACCAGGTCTCGTTCCTGCTCCCGATGGAGAACCCGGCTCTCGACGGCCTCCCGGTCGGCGCGGTCCCGAACCCGATGGCTCCTCTCGGCGGTTTCTGAGCCGGCTGACCAGAGCTGAGTGATCACCCCCTACCGATCTGCTCGGCAACGTCACACAGGTGGCCCTGGACGTGCACACGTGCACGCCGGGGCCACCTGCACGTTTTCCCGTCAGCGTCAGTCGTACGCCAGTGGCTCCTCGATCACGTCCATCACCGCTCTGGCGATCCAGTAGTGGCGGCCGCCGCGGCCCGACCGGCCGGCGGCCTCGATCCACCCGCGCCGCTCGGCGTCCTGGATCAGGTTGCGCGCACCCTGGTTGGTCAGGCCGGTCGCGTCCTGGACGCGCTTGACGGTCAGGTAGGGGTTGGCGAACAGCAGCGTGACCAGCCCGGACAGGTTGGCGCGCGAGGTGGCGGCCTCGTCGAGATAGCTCTCCCGGAGCGCGACCAGCCGCTCGGACCTGGTGCTGGCGTCCTCGGCCGAGCGTCGCACCGCGGTGAGGAAGAACTGAAGCCACTCCTGCATCTCGCCCCGCTCCCGGACGCTCTGCAGCCGCTGGTAGTAGGTCTGGCGATGGGCCTCGATGTAGCCCGAGAGATAGAGCAGCGGCGTGGTCATCCGCCCCTCCTCCATCAGCATGAGGTTGATCAGCAGCCGCCCGATGCGCCCGTTGCCGTCGAGGAACGGGTGGATCGTCTCGAACTGATAGTGCATCAGCGCGCACCGCACCAGCGTCGGACTGAGGTCGGGGACGTTGACGTACGCCTCCCAGTCGGCGATCAGCTCCGGCAGGTCGGGCGGGAGGGGCGGGACGTACGCGGCGGTCGTGGGGTCGTCGGTCGGCGACCCGACCCAGACCGGCATCCGCCGGAACTCACCAGGGTGGCGCTCGTGCCCCCGGACGCCGGTGAGGAGGGTCTTGTGGAGCTCGAGGACGAGCCGTTGGCTGAGCGGCCAGCTCTTGATGAGCTCGAAGCCCTGGCGGGTCGCGGCGAGATAGGCCTTCACCTCGGCGACGTCCTCGCTCCTGGTCGCCTGACCGCTGACCTCGTCCTGGAGGACCTCCTCCAGGGAGGTCTGGGTGCCCTCGATCCGGGAGGAGGCGACCGCCTCCTGGGTCAGGTAGGGCCCGATCAGCAGCTCGGGATCCTGGATCAGCGCACTCACCCCCTGGAGGCGTCCCAGCGCGGCGTCGGCGTCCGAGAGCGCCTTCACGGTGAGTGGCTGTAACGCCAGGTCACGCGGGATGTGGGCGGGTCGGTAGTACCAGTAGGCCCACTTGTTCCCCGGCTCACGGGTCGCCCTGCCGAACTGCGGAGCGTCGTACCTCTCCGGATCCATGACCGGTCAACTTACCACTCAGGGATCGTTTGAGTTGGAAGTTGTCGGGAACTTCCAAGTGGCTCGTGGAAGCTGCCCGCCAACATCCAACCGTCCCCTACGATCCACGCGTGAGAACGCGTGCTCGACGGGCACCGGCGATCCTGATCGCATCGCTCGTCCTCCTGCTGGCGGTCGGTTTCGTGCTCGCCACCCAGGTCTCCGGCTTCCTCGGGATCAGCGCCGAGCCGGTCGCGGCAGCGCCCGAGACGGCGGGCGTCGCGCCGGTACGGACGGCGACCGCACCCACCGTCGGCCGGGTGCAGCTTGCCGAGGCGAGTCCCCGGGTCCGGCACGCGGCCGAGGCGTTCCAGAAGGCGGTCGACGGCTCCGGAGCCGAGGGCACGCTGACCGTGACGACCGGGACCGACCTCGGCGAGGGCGCCGGGCCCGAGGCGTACCGGGCCACGAGCGACGGCCCCGACATCCGTCTCGAGGCCGCGGACGCGGCGGGCGCTGCAGCCGGGCTCTTCCAGCTGACCGATCGCGTACGCACGGCCCGACCGCTCCTCACGCCCGGCGAGGACGGCGAGGTGCAGCAGCCGGATCTCCCGCTGCGCCTGGTCGACAAGGGCGCGGCCGGCGTTCCCGGGACGGCCGCCGACTGGCGTACGGGCGAGGAGTACTCGCACAACAGCGGCCAGTTCGCCGACGCGATCCTCTCCGACGCGCCGTTCGTCGACACCGAGGCGCTCGCCGAGGACGCCGAGCAGTTCCGGACGTACGTCGATCATCAGCTCGCCCGGGGCTACAACGGCATCGTCATGCCCGGATTCCTCGAGTACGTCACGTTCGACCGCTTCGGAGACGGCGACGAGATCTATCCGACCGCCGAGGATCCGCACGTCGCCAGAGCGCTCGCGATGCGCGAGCACTTCGGCTCGATGTGGCGGTACGCGCACGACGCCGGGATGAGGGTCTACCTCGGTACCGACATGCTCGCCCTGTCCACGCCGCTCGAGGACTACCTCGACGAGCACGGTCTCGACGCCGAGGACCCGGAGCTCTGGGACATCTACGCCGCCGGGCTCGAGGAGCTCCTCGCCGAGATGCCCTACGTCGACGGTCTGCTGATCCGCATCGGCGAGGGCGGCCGGATCTACCAGCTGCCCGGCTGGGACTACTGGTCGCAGATCGCGGTCACGACGCCGACGGCGGTCAAGGCGATGCTCGACGCGTTCACGACAGTGGCCGAGCGCCAGGATCGAGAGATCATCTTCCGGACCTGGAGCGTCGGCGTCGGCGCGGTCGGCGACCTGCACACCAACCCCGCCTCGTACGAGGAGGTTCTCGGTGACGTGCACAGCGATGCGCTGATCGTCTCGACGAAGCACGTCGCCGGCGACTTCTACTCCTTCCTCCCGCTGAACCCGACCCTCGAGGTCGGCGGCCACCGGCGCATCGTCGAGCTGCAGAGCCGGCGCGAGTTCGAGGGGTTCGGGGCACTCCCGAACGATCTCGCCGCCGCCTACTCGGCGGCGCTGACCCACCTGGTCAGGACGAATCCCGACATCGAGGGGGTGTGGACCTGGAACCAGGACGGCGGCCCGATCCACGCCGGGCCACGGACCCTCTACCTCCGCGAGGGCCTCTGGCAACTGTGGGACCTGAACTCGTACGCAGCATCCCGGCTCGCCTGGGACACCTCGGCCGAGCCGGGCGAGATCACCGCGGACTGGGCGCGCGCGACGTTCAGCTCGGACCAGGCCACGGTGCGGGCGATCGGGGAGGCGATGGCGCTCTCGCGCGAGGCGGTGCTCGCCGGGCTCTACATCGAGCCGTTCGCCGAGAACCAGGTGCGCGCGCTCGGGCTCGAGATCCCGCCCCAGACCTGGCTGTTCGAGTGGGACATCGTCACCGGGGACACCGCCGTCCTCAGCAGCGTCTACGCGATCAGCAAGGACCGCCTCGACGAGGCGGCCGACGGCGGCCGGGACGCGATCGAGACCGCCGAGTCGATGCGGCGGATCATCGCCGGTACCGATCCGTCGACCTGGCGCGATCCGGCGCTGCGTACGGATCTCCTGGCCTCGATCGACTACGAGATCAACCTGTTCCGAGTCCTCAGCGACTACCGCGCGATGACGATGTATCACGTCGAATGGCTCGACACCGGCTCGTCGGACGCGCGCGAACGATGGCAGTCGGCGCGCGCGGCGTTCGAGAGATCGCGCGCCTCTCACGTCTCGACCTACGGCGACGACCAGGCCCACCCCGCCTTCCAGTTCACCGCCGCCGACATCGGTACGACGCGGGCCGACCGGGATCCGGCGATGGCCTGGCTCGCACGTGGGCTGCTCGTGCTCGCCCTGGCCGGGCTGCTCCTGGTCAGGCCGTTGCGCATCGCGGTGACTCGGCCGTGGCGGTTGGGCCGGGCGTTGCGGGAGGTGCCGCCGCGACGCTGGGAGCGGACGGCGGTCCTGGTCCTGCCCCTCGTGGTGCTGGTTCTCGGCCGGGCGACGCTGACGTGGTTCGCGGCGCCTGCGCATCTCGTCGTGACGCTGGGCGGCTGGCTGCTGTTCGCGCTGACGCTGCGGCTCCTGATCGGGCGTCGCGACCCCTTCGCGCTCTGGGCGGTCATCGGCGGGATCGTCCTGGTCCGGTCGGTGATCCTGATGGCCGCCCTCGCCACCCGCGGACCGGGTCGCTACTGGTTCCTCTTCTGGACCGAGCCGGGCCCTCGTACGCTCTACATCACCGTCGCGTTCGCCGGCTTCGGCCTGCTGTTCGTCGCCACGGCGCTGGCGCTGCGGAGCGCCTACGGAATCAGCCGCCGCCGAGCCGTCGGCAGCGTCCTGATCGCGGCCGGAGCGCCTGTCGTCATCGGCGGCGTGGGCGTCGCCCTGATGGGCACCGAACGTGCCCTGACGGTCTGGAACGACCAGATGGCGCTCATCCCCTGGGGGCTCTCGCGCATCCTCGGTATCACCGTGCACCTCGGCATCCCGACGAGCCTGCCATGGTTCGCCGTCGGTTGCGGAGCGGCCGCCGCGCTCGTCGGGGTCGCCCTGAGCGTGCGGCTTCGGCGCTAGGGCGTGTCTCTCAAAGACACGGCGGCCGCGAGCGGCGTTTCGGGCCGATCTGGCAAGGCGGCGCTGCGACGGCATCCTGGTGGCTGTCGAGCGGCGCCAACGCGGCCAGATCGGATGCGAAACGCCGCGTAGCGGGCGTGGATTTGGGAGACACGCCCTAGTCTGGCTCCGTGCAGTTCGGCCAGTATCCCGCTCCACGCCACACGATCGCCCATCTCTCCGACACCCATCTCTACGCCGGTGACGAGCGGCGCATCTACGGCAAGGTGGACCCCGCGCCCGGGTTCGAGCGGGCCCTGACGCGACTGCGCGGGATGCCCACCCCGCCGCAGGCGATCGTCTTCACCGGCGACCTCGCCGACCTGGGCGAGCGCGGTGCCTACGTACGTCTTCGCGAGCAGGTGGAGCCGGTCGCGGCCGAGTTCGGCGCGGAGATCGTCTGGGTGATGGGCAACCACGACGAGCGCGAGGTCTACTCCGAGGTGCTCTTCGGGGAGGCCTCGGACGCCC
This sequence comes from Nocardioides sp. NPDC101246, assembly GCF_044767415.1. Classification (NCBI taxonomy): domain Bacteria; kingdom Bacillati; phylum Actinomycetota; class Actinomycetes; order Propionibacteriales; family Nocardioidaceae; genus Nocardioides; species Nocardioides sp. NPDC101246. Next base: position 94,801 of record NZ_JBIWNX010000016.1, on the reverse strand, counting down.
CGCAGGACCGCGTCCACGAGATCGCGGGCCTGCGGATCATCGCCCTGGACTCCACCGTGCCCGGCTGGCACCACGGCGACATCGACGACTCGCAGCTCGAGTGGCTGGCCGGGGTGCTGAAGGAGCCGGCGCCTCACGGCACCCTGCTGACGATGCACCATCCACCGGTGCCGCTCCCCCTCAACGACGCCAGCGTGATCATCGAGCTCGACGGCCAGGACCGGCTCGCTCCGGTGCTGGCGGGCAGCGACGTACGCGCCATCCTGGCCGGTCACCTGCACTACTCGACCAACACCACCTTCGCCGGCATCCCGGTCTCGGTCGCCTCCGCGAGCTGCTTCGCGGCCGCCCCCGCGACCGCCGACCGGTTCTCCTCGGCCGTCGCCGGCCACCAGGCGATCTCGCTGGTCCACCTCTACGACGAAGGCGCCGGTGGCGTCCCCGGTGCCCCGGTCGTGCACACCACCGTGCCCACCAGCGAGTCCCCCGAGGTCGCCGGCTTCCCGTCCTCGGTCGTCGAGAAGCTGGCCGCGATGACCGCCGCCGAGCGCCGCGACCTCTTCTCCCGCAAGGGCAAGGCCGCCCGCGCGCTGCGGCGTCAGCTTCGAGACTGACGAACGACGGCCTCGATCTCCGACTCGAGGCTGATGTGGGCGTACGTCCGCCCCCGGAACGATGGCTGCGAAACGTCAACGACGACAGGAGCAGCCATGTCTCGGACCCTCGTCCGCACGGGCACCGCAGCGATCGCCGCGGTGCTTCTACCCCTGACGGCCGTGCCGGCCGCGTACGCCCAGCCTGATCCCGACCCTGGTCGTGGGCCAGCGGCCGTCGCGCCGGACCCGACCGCGCTGACCCGGGAGGCGACCGCGATCGCCGAGCGGGCGGCGGCCAAGCAGCAGGGGTTCAAGGCCCGGTCGGCGACTCCGGCTGCCGCCGAGCTCGACCGTGCCGTCGACGCGGTCATCGCCGACGGCGCCCTCGGCGTCACTGCCCGGGTCGAGGCTCCGGGTCTGACCTGGACGGGGGCAGGCGGCGTACGCGAGGCGGGCACCGAGCGCAACGTCCGGGCCTTCGACAGGTTCCACGTCGCCAGCAACACCAAGACGATGATCGCGACCCTGGTCATGCAGGAGGTCGAGCGCGGCACCTGGAGTCTGGACACCCCGGCCGAGGACGTACTGCCCGGGATCTTTCCTGCCGGCGTCACGATCGAGCACCTGCTCAGCCACCGCTCCGGGGCCCCGCGCGGTCCCGAGGAGCTGCTGCTGACCCGCGTCGAGGACCCCAACTCGTTGGAGGAGCTCATCGACGCCGTCGGTCAGCACTACACCGAGGCCGAGCACCTGGCCGCGATGCGCTCGGTCCCCTGGCTCTTCGAGCCGGGCACCGACTTCTCCTACTCCAACTACGGCTACGTCGCCCTCGGCGTCATGCTCGAGAAGGAGACCGGCCATGATCTCGACGACCTGCTCCGCCGGCGCATCTTCTGGCCGGCCGGCATGCTCCGCACCGACTACCCGAAGACCTCGCACAACCGCGGACCGTTCCTCGAGGGTGCGGCCAAGATCGACCAGACCGGATGGCGGCCCCTGACCGACCTGGACCCGAGCGTCTTCTACGCCTCCGGCGCCGCGACCAGCACCACCCGTGACCTGGCCTCGCTCAACGAGGCGCTGCTGACCGGTGAGCTGGTCTCACCGGCCTCGGTCGACGCCATGCTCCCGCCTCGCGCGGGCAGCGCTGACCCCGAATACGGGCTGGGCATCTATCGCGTCGCCGATCCCTGCACGGAGGGTGAGTACCTCTACGGCCACGACGGCGCCCACTTCGGCACCCAGTCGATCAACTGGACCTCGCGCGACGGCGAGCGTCAGGTCACCCTCGCCTGGACCGGCCGCGACTACACCGGTGCCACCGAGCCGCCCTACGACCTCGGCCTCCTGCTGGAGCCGATGCTGCTCGCGACCTGCTGAGTCCCTCGTACGGTCAGGGCCGCAGGATGCGGCGTTCGATGGCCGTGGCGACGGCGCCGGCTCGGGTGTCGACACCGAGCTTGGTGTAGATGTGGGAGAGGTGTGACTTGACCGTCGCCTCGCTGACCAGCAGCTCGCGGGCCATCTCCTTGTTGCCCAGGCCCTTGGCGAGCAGCCGCAGGATCTCGACCTCGCGCGGACTCACCTTCGGCGTCGGCGAGGCGGCCCGCTGCAGCAGCCGGGTCGCGACCGAGGGCGCCAGCACGGTCTCACCTCGCGCGGTGCCGCGGATGGCGCGGAACAGCTCGTCGGGCGGCGCATCCTTGAGCAGGTAGCCCGCCGCGCCGGCGTCGACGGCCTCGAGCACGTCGGCCTCGGTGTCGTAGGTCGTCAGCACCAGCACCTGCGGCGGCGACGGCAGCTCGCGGACCAGCCTGGTGGTCTCCGCGCCACCCGGTCCGTCGCCGAGGCTGAGGTCCATCAGCACCACGTCCGGCTGCGTCTCGCCGACGACCGCGACGGCCTGGGCCGAGTCGGCCGCCTCGCCGACCACGGCCAGGTCGTCCTGGGCGTCCACCAGGGCGCGTACGCCTGCCCGGACCACCGGATGGTCGTCCACCAGCACCACCCGGATGCGTTGCTCAGCCACGACGTTCCTCCCCCTGAGATGCTGTCTGTCCGGCCGCGAACGAGGCCGCGAGCACCGTGCCCTCGCCGGGGGCGCTCTCGATGACCAAGTCTCCACCCAGCAGGCGGGCACGGGCCCGCATCCCGGCCAGACCGTGTCCGCGCAGCCCGTCGGACTCCTTCAGCCGGGCAGGCTCGAACCCGGCTCCGTCGTCGCGTACGTCCAGGGCGACCGCGCCCTCGTGGAACGTGAGGGAGACGACCGCCGTGGTCGCGCCGGCGTGCTCGGCGACGTTGGCGAGGGCGCCGCGCAGGGTGCGGACGACGGCCGTCGCCACGCGTCCGCCGACCTCGTGCGGGTCGCCGTGGACGTGGACCGGGACGCTGAGCCCGGTGGTGGCGGCGACGTCGTCGGCGACCTGGCGTACGGCGGTGACCAGCGCCGATCCGCCGGTCAGCTCGGTGGGGGCGAGGTCGCGTACGACCCGACGGGCCTCGTCGAGCGAGGAGCGGGCCATCGTGGCCGCCTGGTCGACGTGGTCACGGGCGTCGTCCGGGCGCGAGGACCACTCCTGGTCGGCGGCCTGGAGCAGCAGGTTGATGCTGGTCAGGCCCTGGGCGACGCTGTCGTGGATCTCCCGGCTCAGGCGCGCGCGCTCGGCCACGACACCGGCTCGGCGCTCGGCGTCGGCGACCTCGTCCTGGGCGGCCTCGAGGTCTGCGAGGAGCGCGCGCCGGGTGACCGCGTCGCGCTCGAGAGCGCGGTAGGCGGTCACCGCAAGCACGGCCACGCAGACCGGCCCGAGGAGGACGGTCGGGTCGGCCAGGCCGGTCATCCGGCTCCAGGCGACCGCGACGACCGCGACCAGGAACACCGTGGCGGCCACCGCCCACCGGAACGGCAGGATCCGCAGCGCCAGGAAGACCAGCGGCACCGCCGCCCACGAGAACGACGGCGCGATCAGCGCCAGCACCGTCCAGCAGGCGACCACGCCGGCCAGCCAGACGACCGCGGCCGTGCCGGTGAGGCGGCGGCCCGCGGCGTACGCGATCAGCAGGACCGCTGCACCGGACAGGACCACCTCGGCCTGGTCACCGAGGCCGTGGCCCTGCAGATAGCGCGCGACCGAGGCGACGACGAGCACCACCAGTGAGATGTGGAGCCAGCGGTCGAGCAGCGACTGGCCGGCCAGGATCCCACCGGCTCGTGGGCTGGGCGCGGCGTCGGTCGACATGATTGTTCCAGGCTAGGTCGGTCGCGGGTGTCCAGGCATCATCCGATCGGCTATCCGGAGTGTCGCCGGACGGCTATCCAGACGTCGCCGGTCACCCGATGTCCGGACCCCTCCCCGACGGCGATGGTTGATGCATCAGCTCGACCAACCGGAGGAGAACCACCATGCGTACGTCCCGAATCGCTGCCCTCGCCGGGCTTGCCGGCATCGCCGCCACGGCCACCCTGTCCGTCACCGCTCTCGGCATGGGCACCGCGGCCAGCGCCGCGCAGGGACACGGCCGGCCGGCGAGCTACCTGCTCGAGGGCGACCCGTCGGCCCAGGGCGGCTCGAAGTTCGAGGGCATCGGCGTGGATCCCGAGTCCGGGAAGTTCTACGTCAGCGAGGTCACCGGCGGCGAGATCCAGCGCGGCTCCGCCGACCGCGCCCAGGCCGAGGAGTGGCTGGCCGGCGACGGCACCGACGGCCGCTACACCGCCCGTGGCATCACCGTCGACGACGAGGGCCGCATCTACATCGCCGGTGGCCCGAACGGCACCGGCAACGACCGTCCCGACCTGTGGGTCTACAGCTCGTCGGGCGAGTTGCTGGCCGCTCTCCGTGTCCCCGACAACGACGCGTTCCTGAACGATGTGGCGATCGGGCCGGACGGGGCCGCGTACTTCACCAACTCCAACGACCCCACGATCATCCGCGTCGCCGAGGGTGCCTCCGGCTGGGAGGCGACCGAGTGGGCCGACGGCAGCTCGCTGATCACCCGTCAGGAGGGCTTCAACCTCGGCGGCATCGTGCTGAGCCAGGACCGCTCCGCCTTCGTGGTCGCCCAGGGCAACACCGGGCAGCTGTGGCGCTTCTCGGTCGCGACCGGCGAGGTCAGCGCGATCGACACCGATGGCGCGAACCTGCGCAACGCCGACGGCCTGATCCGGCAGGGCCGCGACCTCGCGGTGATCCGCAACTTCGACAAGCAGATCGTGCACCTCGAGCTGAACCGGTCCGCGACCTCGGCCGAGCACGTCTCCTCCCGCTCCACCGACCCTGACCGCGTCCTCACCACCGGCAAGCTGCTGAACGGCCGGATGCTGCTGGTCGACAGCCACTTCGACGAGCAGACCGCGCAGGGGCCGTACGAGATCGTCACCGCCAGGATGCCGCGATGACCGACTCTCCCCTGCGGTGGTCGCTGGCCGCGGCGGCGCTGACCGTGCTTCTGGCAGGCTGCGCCGCGGCGCCGTCGGAGACCGCCGAACCGTCTCCGTCCAGCTCTCCGTCCAGCTCTTCGTCCAGCTCTTCGTCGAGCTCGGCGTCCGCCGCGACGAAGAAAGCGGACAGCACCCCCGACCCCGAGGAGCAGAAGCGCATGAACGAGCAGCTGATCAAGGCCGCGTGGGACAACGACGTGGCCCGCGCCCGCGAGCTGGTCGAGGCCGGCGCGGACGTGAACTATCAGGACGACACCCAGCAGAGCGCCTACCTCATCGCCGCGAGCGAGGGCTATGTCGACCTGCTCGACCTGACGCTTCGCAACGGTGCCGAGATCAACGCCAAGGACTCCTACGACGGCACCGCGCTGATCCGCGCCGCCGAGCGCGGCCACGCCGACGTCGTGGGGCGTCTGGTGCAGGCCGGGATCGACCTCGACCACGTCAACAACCTGGGTTGGACCGCGCTGCACGAGGCGGTCGTCCTGGGCGACGACGGCCCGGATGCGGCCGACACCGTGCGGGTGCTCGTCGCGGCCGGCGTGGACATCTCGGTCGAGGCCGGACGGGACGGCAAGACCGCCCTTCAGCACGCCGAGGAGCGGGGGTTCGACGCGATCGTGTCGACGCTGCGTACCGCTTCTTCCGAGGTAGCCGACGCCGACCCTCAGCTCCTACGTGCCGCTTCAGCCGGTGACGTGGACTCGGCCGCGGCGGCCCTCCGCGGCGGCGCCGACCTGGAGACCCGAGACGGCAACCGGCGTACGCCGCTGCTGCTCGCCGTCACCGACGACCACCTCTCCACGGCTCGACTGCTCGTCCACCTGGGTGCCGACCCGGACGCCCTCGACGGCCAGCACGACACCCCCTGGCTGGTCACCGGCGTCACCGGGAGCGTCCCGATGGCCGAGCTGCTGCTCACCGTCGACCCGGACCTGACCGTACGCAACCGCTACGGCGGTCTCTCGATCATCCCCGCCAGCGAGCGCGGCCACGCGGACTACGTCGAGCGGGTCGCGAAGACCGCCATCGACATCGACCACGTCAACGACCTCGGCTGGACCGCCCTCCTCGAAGCCGTGATCCTCGGCGAGGGCTCCGACCGCTGGCAGCAGGTCGTCCGCAGCCTGCTCGAGAACGGCGCCGACCCGAGCATCGCCGACCGCGACGGCGTGACCCCGCTCCAGCACGCCCGCAACCGCGGCTTCACCGAGATCGCACGGATCATCGAGCAGCACAGCGGCTGACCGCCGCCTCAGAGCTCGAGGCCCTGACCGGTTCCCCCGCCGGTCGGGGTCTCGTCCCGGGTGAACGTGAGCTGCTGGACATCGATGTAGCCGGCGGCGAACCCGGCGCGGGAGTACTCCAGGTAGAAGTGCCACATCCGCAGGAACGTCTCGTCGAACCCGGGCGCCCGGACCTCCTCGGCGCGATCGAGAAGCGCGCGGTCCCAGCGCCGCAGGGTCTCCGCGTAGTGGGCGCCGAAGGAGAGCCGGCTGCGCACCCGGAGCCGGGTGTGCGCCTCGGTGACGTCGGTGATCGCCTCGGTCGAGGGGAGCAGCCCGCCGGGGAAGATGTACTTGGTGATCCAGGTCTCGGTGTTCCGGGTGGCGAGCATCCGGTCGTGCGGCATGGTGATCGCCTGGATCACCGCGGTGCCGCCCGGGGCCAGGACCTCGTCGATCTTCGCGAAGTACACCGGCCAGAACCGTTCGCCGACCGCCTCGATCATCTCGACCGAGACCACCGCGTCGTACGTCCCGTCCACGGCCCGGTAGTCGCGCAGCTCCACGTCCACCCGATGGCCCAGACCGGCCGCGCCGATCCGGCGCCGGGCCAGCGCGGCCTGCTCGACGGAGAGGGTCACCGAGGTGACCTGGGCGCCCCGGGCGGCGGCCCGCAGGGCCAGCTCTCCCCAGCCGGTCCCGATCTCCAGCAGACGGGTGCCCGCTCCGACTCCGGCCTCATCGAGGATCCGGTCGATCTTGCGATGTTGGGCGAGCGCGAGGTCCTCGGTAGAGGGCAGGGAGGAGAACAGGCCCGCCGAGTAGGTCATCGTCGGGTCCAGGAAGAGCGCGAAGAAGTCGTTGGACAGGTCGTAGTGGTGGCCGATGTGCTCGCGCGCGTTCTCCGGCGTGTTCACGTCCTTCGCCCCGCGGCGCCGTTCGTAGACCCCGCGCAGCCGCTGCGCCCACCCGGGGAGGAGACCGTCGATGTCCCGGCACAGCACGGTCAGGGTCTCCCCCAGCTCCGGGGCGTCCCAGGCCCCGGTCAGGTACGCCTCGCCGAAACCGATCAGCCCATGCCGGCTGAGCCTGGCGTAGAACTCCTCGGGCCGGTGCAGCACGATGTCGGCCGGGCTGCCGTCGTGGCTCACGCTGATCCCGAGCCGCTTCGTGGCGGCCCGGAACACAGCAGCCGCGGCAGCCGCGGCGCCCCGGGTCACCGGACCCGTGGGCGTTTCCTGCAGCATCGGCCAACGCTCACCCGCCAGGCTCTGGGCGGCGGCGGCTTCGATGGTCTTCATCGGACTCCTTCGTGGTGGGGCGATGGGCGTCTGTGGACCGGCGGACGGTCGGCGCAGAGGCGCCGCTACCCGGTGTTCGGGCGCCGGGGCGGATCGGATTTCGTCCGAGGCCATCGTTTTTCCGATCGGGCTGCATTTCCCGGGAAGCGACTCTTGACCTTGACGCAGCGTCATGGCTGGACAGTGGTGCCATCGACCCCACACTGGAGGAGCACCACCATGAACGCAGTCATCGTCGCCGTCGAGCTCGCAGCCGCCGCGGCCTTCCTGAGCATCCCGATCGTGCGCCACCGATTCGGCGCCCACGCCATGGCCGGCGCCGAGGCCGAGCTCGCCCGCCAGGGCGTACGCACCAGCGCGCTGCGCGAGAACGGCATGCGGTTCGACGCCAGCGGGCACGAGTGGTGGGCACCTGGTGGCATCGCCGCGTTACTGGTGACGGCGGCGGGTCTCACTCTCGCCGGGTTCGACTGGATGCAGCCGGTGAACGTGGTGGTGCTGTCGTTGCTGTTCATCGGCAACTGCGTCATCGTCTACAGCAACCTGACCGCGACCCGATCCGTGCAGGCCGCCTTCCGCCGCAAGAACGACCCCGAGCTGGCCGGCGTGGACGTCCCGGCCCTGCTGAAGGTCGCCGAAGCGGGATTCCCGGACTGGACCTGGACCCTCCAGAGGGTCCGCAACACCATCGTGTTCGCCGGCTCGGCGCTCGGCCTGATCCTGCTGGCCGTCGCCTGACGCTCAGCAGGTTCAGCCGCGCCCGGCGTACGGCATCCCGGTGGCCATGATCGTCATCGCGGGGACGCTGACGCCGGACGGGAGCTGCGCCATGGCGACCACCGCGTCGGCGACGTGCTGCGGGTCGAAGGTCGGTTCGGGACGTACGGTGCCGTCGGCCTGGCGGGCGCCGACGGCGATGCCGGCGGTCATCTCGGTGGCCGCGTTGCCGATGTCGATCTGGCCCACCGCGATGTCGTGGGCGCGGCCGTCGAGGGCGAGCGCGCGGGTGAGGCCGGTGATCGCGTGCTTGGAGGTGGTGTACGCCGCGCTGCCGGGGCGCGGGACGTGGGCGGAGATCGAGCCGTTGTTGATGATCCGCCCTCCTCGCGGGGACTGCCGCTTCATCTGGGCGAAGGGCTCGCGGGCGCACAGGAAGGAGCCGGTGACGTTGACGGCGAGCGTCGCGGCGAACTCCTCGGGCGGGATCTCGTCGGCCTCACCGCTCGGGCCGAAGGTGCCGGCGTTGTTGACCAGCAGGTCCACCCGCCCCCACATCCCGACGACGGCGGCGAACGCCGCCTCCACCTCGGCGGCGTCGGCGACGTCGGTCGGCAGCACGAGGGACCGCGCCATCACCGACGCGGTCTCCTCGAGCGATGCCTTCGTACGTCCCAGCAGCGCGACCTGGAAGCCGGCACCGTCCAGCGCCTGAGCGATCACCCGCCCCAGTCCGGAGCCGGCTCCGGTGACGACGGCGACCGGCATCAGGTGAACTGCCGGCTGAGCTGAGCGTGGCGGTTGACGTCCTTGTAGAGCAGGTAGCGGAACCGGTCGGGTCCGCCGGCGTAGCAGGCCTGCGGGCAGAACGCCCGCAGCCACATGAAGTCGCCCTCCTGCACCTCGACCCAGTCCTTGTTGAGCAGGTAGACGGCCTTGCCCTCGAGGACGTACAGCCCGTGCTCCATCACGTGCGTCTCCGGGAACGGGATCGCGCCGCCCGGCTCGAAGCTGACGATGTTGACGTGCATGTCGTGGCGTACGTCATCGGGGTCGACGAACCGCTGGGTCTTCCAGGCGCCGTTGGTGCCGGGCATCTCGCCGCCGGGTACGTCGACCTCGTTGGTGACGAACGGTTCGGGGACCTCGATGCCCTCGACGGCCTGGTAGGCCTTGCGGATCCAGTGGAAGCGGGCGACCCGGTCGCTGGTGTTGTGCAGGGTCCAGGTGGAGCCGGGCGGGAGGAAGGCGTAGCCGCCGGGGGCGAGGTCGTGCTTCTCGCCCTCGAGGGTCAACGTCAGGGCGCCCTCGACCACGAACAGGACGCCCTCGGCGCCCGGGTCGAGCTCGGGCTTGTCACTGCCGCCGCCGGGCGAGACCTCGACGATGTACTGCGAGAAGGTCTCGGCGAAGCCGGAGAGCGGCCGGGCGATCACCCACAGCCGGGTGCCCTCCCAGAAGGGCAGCTTGCTGGTGACGATGTCGCGCATGGTGCCACGCGGGAGCACGGCGTACGCCTCGGTGAACACGGCCCGGTCGGTGGTCAGCTCACGCTGCGACGGGTGGCCGCCGGTCGGGGCGTAGTAGCGGCCAGAAGGGTTGTGTGCTGCGCTCATGGTCGGGCTCCTTCTTCGGTGACTCTGCTGAGCAGCCGGCCCTGGGGCGCGGCCTCGATGTCGATCTTCTCGCCACGCAGCCAGGTCTGGCGGACGACGCCTGCCAGGGTCCGGCCGTGGTACGGCGTGACGGCGTTCTTGTGGTGGAGCTTCACGGCGTCGACGACGTAGGAGTCCTCGGGCGCGAGGACGGCGAAGTCGGCGTCGTGGCCGACCGCGATCTGCCCCTTGGCCGTCAACCCTGCGTGGCGGGCCGGTGACTCGGACATCCAGCGGGCGATGTCGGTGAGGGCGAAACCGCGTTGCCGTGCTTCGGTCCAGACTGCCGAAAGCCCGAGCTGGAGCGAGGAGATGCCGCCCCAGGCGACCCCGAAGTCGCCGGTGTCGAGGGCCTTCAGGTCGGGGGTCGAGGGCGAGTGGTCGGTGACGACCATGTCGATGACCCCGTCGCGCAGGCCCTGCCAGAGCAGCTCACGGTTGGCCGCCTCCCGGATCGGCGGGCAGCACTTGTACTGCGTCGCGCCGTCGGGAATCTCCTCCGCGGCGAAGGTCAGGTAGTGCGGGCAGGTCTCCGCCGTGATCGGGACCCCGTCACGGCGGGCCGAGGCCAGCATCGCGAGCACGTCGGAGCTGGAGACGTGCAGGATGTGGACGCGGCAGCCGGTCCACCGGGCCAGCTCAATGACCTGGGCGATGGCCAGGTTCTCCGCGCCCCGTGGCCGGCTGTGGAGGAATCTGTCGTACGTCCCGCCCGCTGCCTCCGGCGCGTGCTCGATCGCGTGCGCGTCCTCGGCGTGGACGATCAGCAGCCCGTCGAAGGAGGCGATCTCGCGCATCGCGAGCTCGAGCTCGTTGGCGTCGAGGGGCGGGAACTCGTCGACTCCCGAGTGCAGCAGGAAGCACTTGAAGCCGGCGACGCCCGCCTCGTGCAGAGGTCGCAGCTCCGCCACGTTGCCGGGGATCGCGCCGCCCCAGAAGCCGATGTCGACGAAGGCCTGGCTCGCCGCCGTCTTGCGCTTGAGGTCGAGGGCCGGGAGGTCACAGGTCGGCGGGATGCTGTTGAGCGGCATGTCGACGATGGTGGTGACCCCGCCGGCAGCCGCGGCACGGGTCGCCGAGGCGAAGCCCTCCCACTCGGTCCGGCCGGGATCGTTGACGTGTACGTGGGCGTCGACGACCCCGGGCATCAGCACCTCGTCGTCAGCGAGCTCGACCACTCGGTCCGCGGTCAGGCCGGTTGCCGCAGGCTCCACCGCGACGATCTTCCCGTCGCGGACTCCGACGCTGCCTGCCGTCTCGCCCTCGGGGGTCACCATCCGCGCCGCCCGGATGACGACATCGAGATCTCGAGTCACACCCTCACCTCCGCCTCATCGACTACCTCTTCGAGTGCCACCACCCGGGTCCGCTGGCGACCGAGGCCGGTCACCTCGGCCTCCACCACGTGCCCCTCCCGCAGGAAGGGCCGGGGCTCGGGTCGCAACGCTGCGACCCCGCCAGGTGTCCCGGTCAGCACCAGGTCGCCGGGCTCGAGTGTCATCAGCGTACTGAGGTAGGCGAGGAGCTCGCCGACGCTTCGGGCCATCCGGGCGGTCGTCCCGGACTGCCGCCGCTCGCCGTCGACCCACAGCTCCAGGCCGAGGGCCTGCGGGTCGCTCACGGCGTCGGGCGTGACCAGCCAGGGACCGATGGGAGTGAAAGTGTCGGCACACTTCCCCTTGGCCCAGGTCGGACCCGCGGCGATGCGCGCCCGCTCGCTGACGTCGTCGGCGGTGAGGTAGCCGCCGACCGCGGCCAGGGCCTGTCGTGGATCCGGGCAGCGGGACAGCCTTCGCCCGATCACCACACCCAGCTCGACCTCGTAGTCGGTCATCGTCGAGCCCGGCGGAAGCTCGATCGCGTCGTAGGGACCGACGATCGAGGTCGAAGGCTTGAGGAACACGACCGGCTCGTCCGGGATCGCGACCCCCGCCTCCTCGGCGTGGTCCTCGTAGTTGAGCCCGATCCCGACGACCTTCCCCGGCCGATCAACCGGCGGCCCGATCCGGGTGCCGTCGGGGACCACGGGAAGGCGGCCCGAGGCAACCGCGTCGCGGATCATCCGAAGTCGCTCGGGGTCGCCGAGCAGGTCGCCGTCGATCGCCGGAACCACCGCCGACAGATCGCGCAGCACGTCCTGGTCGTCGAGCGCTGCCGGTCGCTCCTGACCCCGCGGTCCCACATTCAGCAGTCTCATGCCGCCTCCTCGGATGCTGACCGAGGTACCTCGGTCTCGATGCAGTTCCCTCGTGGAACTCCACGAAGGAGGTGAGCGCTCACCGAGTTACCTCGGTGAGCATTCCGCCACCAGCTCATGCGTCCTCCCTGATCAGATGGTCGGCGGCGATCCGCTCGGCGACCTGCTCGAGCAGGACCGCACCGTCGCTCAGACAACGGGCCAGGTCGGGTTCGATGTCCACCAAGGCGTACGCAGCACCGATCCCGGCCGCCCGCAGCCGGTCGTGGTCGAGATGGTTGACCCCGCAGACCGCCACGACCGGGACGTCGGCGCGGGCGGCCGCGGCGGCGACGCCTGCCGGCGCCTTTCCGTTGAGGGTCTGCTCGTCGAGCGCCCCTTCGCCGGTGACGACGAGGGCTGCACCGTCCAGGGCCGAGGCGAAGTCGACGAGCTCGAGGACGAGCTCGATGCCCGATCGCAGCTGCGCGCCCAGCAGGGCGAGCGCGGCGAAGCCGACACCGCCGGCCGCTCCGGTCCCGGGGTGATCACGAAGGTCGGTCCCGGTGAACGACGCCACCAGAGATGCCCAGCGACCGAGCGCGGCGTCGAGCCGTCGGACCTGGTCCGCATCGGCGCCCTTCTGTGGGCCATAGACCGCGGCCGCACCCGTCGGGCCGGTGAGCGGGTTGTCGACGTCGCACGCGACGGTGACCGAGACCCCTTCGAGGCGCCGCCGCAGCTCGTCGACCTCGATCCGGGCGACCTCCTCGAGCCCGGCTCCGCCCGGACCCACCGGCTCCCCGGCAACGGTGAACAGCCTGGCGCCGAGCCCGCAGAGCAGGCCCGCCCCGCCGTCGGTGCTGGCGCTGCCTCCGATCCCGAGCACGATCCGGCGACAGCCCGCATCGATCGCGGCCGCCATCGCCTGTCCGGTCCCGAGGCTGGAGGAGCGCAGCGGATCCGGCACACCCGGCAGCCGCGCCAACCCGGACGCGTCGGCGAGCTCGACGACCGCGACGTCGTCCCGCCGGGCGTACGCGGTCTCGACGGGCTCGCCCGTCGGACCGGCCACGCGGACCGGGACGAGGACGAACCCGGCGGACTCGGCCGCGGCCAGGATGCCGTCGCCGCCGTCGGCGACCGGGATCGCGTCGACGACCACGTCGGGACGCCCCCGGCGGATCCCGGCGCTCACCGCCGCCGCGACCTCGGCAGCGGTGAGCGACCCCTTGAACTTGTCGGAGGCGACCAGCACGCGGACCACAGGCCGGCCTCAGTCCAGCGGGACGAGCGCGGTCGGGGCGTGCTCGCCGCGCTCGGCCAGCTCCTCGAACTCGACGACGCCGTCGATCTCGAGGCCCATCGAGACGTTGGTGACGCGCTCGAGGATGACCTCGACCAGCACCGGCACGCGATACTCCGCCTGAAGCGCCTTGGCCTTCTCGAAGGCGGCACCCAGATCGGCGGGGTCGGTCACCCGGATCGCCTTGCAGCCCAGGCCTTCGGCGACCTTGAGGTGGTCGACGCCGTAGCCGTCGACCTCGGGGCTGTTGACGTTGTCGAAGGCGAGCTGGACGCAGTAGTCCATCTCGAACCCGCGCTGGGCCTGGCGGATCAGGCCGAGGTAGGAGTTGTTCACGACCACGTGGATGTAGGGGATGTTGAACTGGGCGCCGACCGCCAGCTCCTCGATCAGGAACTGGAAGTCGTAGTCGCCCGAGAGCGCGACGACCTGGCCGTCGGGAACGGCGGTCGCGACCCCCAGCGCGGCCGGGAGGGTCCAGCCGAGCGGGCCGGCCTGGCCGGCGTTGATCCAGTGCCGCGGCTGGTAGACGTGCAGCAGCTGCGCAGCCTGGATCTGGGACAGGCCGATCGTGGTGACGTACCGGGTCGAGGGCCCGAAGGCGCGGTTCATCTCCTCGTAGACCCGCTGAGGCTTGATCGGGACATTGTCGAAGTGCGTCTTGCGGTGCAGCGTCCGCTTGCGCTCGGCGCACTCCTCGGCCCAGGCGGCGCGGCTCGGGATCCGGCCGGAGCCCGCCCACTCCCGGGCGACCTCGACGAGCATCTCCAGAGCGGCCCGGGCGTCGGAGACGATCGAGTAGTCCGGCGCGAAGACCCGGCCGATCTGGGTCGGCTCGATGTCGATGTGCACGAACGTACGTCCGGCCGTGTAGGTCTCGACCGAGCCGGTGTGGCGGTTGGCCCACCGGTTGCCGATGCCGAGGACGAAGTCGCTGGCCAGCATGGTCGCGTTGCCGTAGCGGTGGGAGGTCTGCAGGCCCACCATGCCCGCGTTGAGCGCGTGGTCGTCCGGGATCGTGCCCCAGCCCATCAGAGTGGGGACGACAGGAACCCCGGTGACCTCGGCGAGCTCGACCAGCAGGTCGGCGGCGTCGGCGTTGACCACGCCACCGCCCGCGACGATCAGCGGGCGCTCCGCGGCCAGCATCATCGTCAGCGCCTTCTCCGCCTGGGCACGGCTGGCCGCCGGCCTGGCGATCGGCAAGGGCTCGTACGTCTCGATGTCGAAGTCGATCTCGGCCAGCTGGACGTCGAGCGGCAGGTCGATCAGGACCGGGCCCGGACGTCCCTCGCGCATCAGTCGGAACGCCTTCTGGAAGGTGCCCGGGACCTGGGCGGGCTCCATCACGGTGACCGCCATCTTGGTGAGCGGACCCGCGATGGCGGCGATGTCGACCGCCTGGAAGTCCTCCTTGTGGAGCTTCGCGACCGGCGCCTGGCCGGTGATGCACAGGATCGGGATCGAGTCGGCGGAGGCCGAGTAGAGACCGGTGACCATGTCGGTGCCGGCCGGGCCGGAGGTGCCGATGCAGACGCCGATGTTGCCGGCCTTCGCCCGGGTGTAGCCCTCGGCCATGTGCGAGGCCGCCTCGACGTGGCGGGCGAGGACGTGCTGGAGTCCGCCGTGCTTGCGCATCGCGCTGTAGAACGGGTTGATCGCGGCGCCGGGGAGGCCGAAGAGCTGGGTCGCGCCCTCCTTCTCCAGGATCAGGACGGCGGCGTCGACCGCGCGCATGCGTGCCATCTCAGTTCTCCTTCTCGGTGACGGAGCCGCTCAGGCGCTCGACGCCGCGCAGCAGCGCGGAGTGGTCGAGGCCGCCGTCGCCGTTGGCCCGCGCGCTCGCCATCAGCTGGGCGACCAGCGAGCCGAGCGGGACCACGACGCCGGCCTCACGGGCGGCTGCCGTGACGATGCCCATGTCCTTGTGGTGCAGGTCGATCCGGAACCCGGGCTGGAAGGAGCGGGTCAGCATGTTCTCCTTCTTCTGGTTGAGCACGCTCGAGCCGGCGAGCCCGCCACCGAGCACCTCGAGGGCGGCCTTGGTGTCCACGCCGTACGCCTCGAGGAAGACGACCGCCTCCGAGAGCGCCTGGATGTTGGCGGCGACGATGAGCTGGTTGGCCGCCTTGACCGTCTGGCCGGCGCCACTCGGGCCCACATGGACGATGGTCTTGCCGACGGCGTCGAAGAGCGGCTTCGCGGTGGCGAAGTCGTCGGCTTCGCCACCGACCATGATCGAGAGGGCCGCGTTCTTGGCACCGGCCTCGCCGCCGGAGACCGGAGCGTCGAGGATGCGGAAGCCACGCGCCGTCGCCTGCTCGGCCAATGCCGCACTCACGTCGGGGCGGATGCTGGAGAAGTCGATGATCAGCGCGCCGGCCGGGGCGGCGTCGAAGACCCCGTCCTCGGCGGCGAGGACCTCCTCGACATGGGGCGAGTCCGGGACCATGACGCAGACGACGTCGGCGTCGCGGCAGGCGTCGGCGGTGGATTCGGCTGCCCGGCCACCCGCCGCGGCCAGGGCCTGGGTGCGCTGGGGGTTGTGGTCGAAGCCGGCGACGGTGTGACCGGCGGCGACGAGGTGGGCGGCCATCGGGCTGCCCATGATGCCGAGGCCGATGAAGGCGATGTTGGTCATGACGTTCTTCTCCTACGGGGGTGATCAGTGGGTGGCGTACGCGGCTGGTCGAGTCGGCTCGTCCTGACCAAGATCCGCGCCGAGTCGGCTCGTCATGACGCGCCGACTCGGCGCTGGTTCCGGTCAGGACGAGCCGACTCGGCATCGGGGGCGAGCTTGCGGCGTTCGCGCGGCAGCCAGTCGAAGCTCTCGGCCGAGGTGTTGGTGGGCTTGTACTCCAGCCCGACCCAGCCGGTGTAGCCGGCCGCCTCGAGGGCGGCGAGCTGCCGCTCGAGCGGGAGCTCGCCGGTGCCGGGCTCATTGCGGCCCGGGGCGTCGGCGATCTGGACGTGGGCGACGCGAGCGGCGTACGCAGCGATCGCCGCGTCGACGTCGTCGCCGTTCACGGCGAGGTGGTAGAGGTCGGCGAGCAGGCCGATGTTGGCCTCGCCGGCGCGGTCGATCGCCGCGATCGCGTCGGCGGCGGTGAGCAGCGGATAGCGGTCGGCACCGCTGACCGGCTCGACCAGCACGGTGCCTCCGATGCGGGCTGCAGCACGGGCGGCCAGCGCGAGGTTCTCGGCGCCGAGCTCGTCCTGCGCCTCGGGGGCGGCGCCGTCGACGCGGTTGCCGTAGAGGGCGTTGAACGCGGCGCAGCCGAGCCGCTCGCCGATGCCGATCGTGGCGTCGATGTTGTCGCGGAACTCCGCGGACCGGGCCGGCCAGGAGACCAGGCCGCGGTCGCCGGCCGGCATGTCGCCGGCGAAGAAGTTGAGGCCGACGAGCTGCACCCCGGCGTCCTGAACGGCGGCGACGAAGGCGTCCACGTCCTTGTCGGACGGCACCGCCTCCGCGAACGGCCACCAGAACTCCACCGCGTCGAAGCCGGCGGCCTTCACCGCCGCGGGGCGTTCGAGCAGCGGGAGCTCGGTGAACAGGATCGAGCAGTTCACCTCGTACCGGAGCTGGTGGGTCATCGCACCGTTCCTTCCGTAATGCGGAATTTGATTTCTGACATTCGAAATATAAGGATGTGAGCGGAGTCACGTCAACCCGCGTCTCGGACTCGGCCGCAAAGTGGTGAAGAAACGACAACGGCCTCCCGCGTACGGGCGCGGGCGTTGTACGTTCCTCCAAGACGCGGCTGACGGACTGCGGACCGTGGAGGCACCGTGCTACTGGCAGAGCTGTTGGAGACGCCCACCCTGGGCCTGCGACTCCTGCACGCCCCGGAGGGCTCGCTGGAGCGTCCGGTGGGGCGGACGATCACGATCGACCTGCTCGAGCCGGGCCGCTATCTGAACGGCGGGGAGCTCGTCCTCACCGGCCTCGTCTGGCGCCGCGGACCCGAGGACAGCGAGACGTTCGTGTCCTCGATCGCGGAGGGCGGCGCGACCTGTCTGCTGGCCGGAGCGGCCCTGCTCGGCGCGGTTCCCGACGACCTCGTCGACGCCTGCCACCGCCATCAGGTCGCCCTGGTGGAGGTGCCCGGCGACGTGGCGTTCGCCGATGTCACCGAGTACGTCGCGGCCGCCGGCGCTGCCGGCGCGAGCGCCCGGATGTCGGCCAGCCTGGCCCGCCAGCGCCAGCTCCTCTCCGCCATCGCCTCGGGCCGCAGCCTCGACGAGCTGGCCGCCCGGGTGGCCTCCGAGATCGGCCATGCGTGCCGGGTGCTGACCGCGAGCGGGCGCCATGTCGTACCCGGCCCCGGAGAGCTCGATCCGGACACGGTCGACGCGCTGACCCGCCGCTTCCTGACCGCCGACCTGCTGCCCGCCGTGGCCGAGGTGGGCGACCGCAGCTACTCCCTGTTCCCCATCGGATCGGGCCTGGCCGACCGCCTCACCGGATGGACCGTGGCGGTCGAGGGCGACCACACCACCTGGCCGCGGGAGGACCTCGACATGGTCCACGAGTTCGGCGCCATCACCGCGCTGGACCGGTCCCGGCGCGACGAGGGATTCCGGGTCCGGCGACCCCTCGCGGCGGCGACCCTCGCCCACCTGGAGGCCGGCGCCTCACCTGCCGAGATCGCGACCGGGCTGCGCCAGTCCGGGCTCGATCCCGAACGGCCTCTCGTGCTCGCCGTGGCCGAGCTCGGGCCGGGTGGTCCGCCGGACGCGGTGGCCGCGGTGCTCGAGGATGTCGCTCTCGGCCTGGGGCCGTCCGTGGTCGCGAGCGCCCGCGACGGCTGCGCCGTCGCGTTCCTTCCGTCCCGTCCGGACCTCACCGACCAGCTGCGCCGCTCGCTCACCCGGTTGGCGCCGGCCCTGGTCCGCGGCTCGCTGTCGGTCGGGCTGAGCGGCGAGAGCGGCATCGACGCGCTGGCCGGTGCGCTCGAGGAGGCCCGGTTCGCGCACCGGGTCGCGCGCTCCGGCGGCGGCGCGGTGGCCCTGTCCAGCTCGGAGGAGGTCACCTCGCACGTACTCCTGCTCGCCACCGTCCCCGACGACATCCGCCGCACCTATGCGCAGCGCGTCCTCGGCCCCGTCCTCGAGCACGACCAGCGCACCGGCAGCGATCTGGTGCCGACGCTCGAGCGGTTCCTGACGTACGCCGGGTCCTGGACGCGTACTGCCGAGTCGCTCCATCTCCACGTCAACAGCGTGCGCTACCGGATCTCCCGGGTCGAGGAGCTGACCGGCCGTGACCTGACCACGATGGAGGACCGCGTCGACGTCTTCCTCGCCCTCAGATCGCTCTGAACCATCCCCGAGCGCCGGCCGGTTTCACGCCACGGAAACCCCTCCGAAACCGGCCGCGCGGCATCCTGGAGGATCACACAAAGCCCAGATCCACGCAGACCCCATCTTCGGATGATCGGCGGGTGCCGCTCGGGGCCCCGAGAGACCAGGCTGTGGTGAGAGTCACAGCTCACCTGCCCACCAGGGCGCCCCGAGAAAGGTGTGAGGATGAACGCGAGAGCAGTCCTGAGGTCGATGCGGCCCCAGAAGAAGGACGGTGGCCGCCCCACCCACCCCGTGGACGAGGTGCTCCCGGCGCCCAAGCTCGCCGTCTACGGCCTCCAGCACGTGCTCGCGTTCTACGCCGGAGCGGTGATCGTCCCGATCCTGCTCGCCAACTCGATCGGGTTGAGTCAGCAGGAGCTGATCCACCTGATCAACGCCGACCTGTTCACCTGCGGCATCGCCTCGATCATCCAGTCGGTCGGCTTCTGGAAGGTCGGCGTACGCCTGCCGCTGCTGCAGGGTGTCACCTTTACCGCCGTCTCGCCGATGATCGCGATCGGGCTCGCGGCCGGAGGCGGCACCGACGGGCTGCTCGTGATCTACGGTGCGGTGATCGTGGCCGGTCTGGCGACCTTCTTCATCGCCCCCTACTTCAGCCGGCTGATCCGGTTCTTCCCGCCGGTCGTGACCGGCTCGGTGATCACCATCATCGGCATCGCCCTGCTCCCCGTCGCCGCCGCGGACGCGACCGGTGGCGCCGGCCCGACCTCGGACCCGACCAGCGGTCGCAACCTGGCGTACGCCCTGGGCACCCTGGCTCTGATCGTCATCATCCAGCGCGTGTTCAAGGGCTTCATGGCCACCGTCGCCGTGCTCGTCGGCCTGGTCGTCGGCACCCTCGTCGCGTGGGCTCTCGGGGACGCCCACTTCGACGCGGTCGCCGGCTCCGACTGGGTGGGTGTGACCACCCCGTTCCACTTCGGCTGGCCACAGTTCTCCGCCGCCGCGATCGTGTCGATGATCGTCGTCATGCTGATCACCGCCGTCGAGACCACCGGTGACGTCTTCGCCACCGGCGAGATCGTCGAGAAGCGGATCGGCCGCACCGACATCGCCCGCGCCCTGCGTGCCGACGGCCTGGCCACCACCATCGGCGGCGTCTTCAACTCCTTCCCCTACACCTGCTTCGCCGAGAACGTCGGGCTCGTCCGGCTGACCCGGGTCAAGAGCCGCTGGGTCGTCGCCACGGCCGGGCTGATCATGGTGTTCATCGGGCTGCTCCCGAAGGTCGGCGCGATCGTCGCCGGCATCCCGCACCCGGTCCTCGGCGGCGCCGCCCTGGCGATGTTCGCGACGGTCGCGGTCGTCGGCTTCCAGACGCTCAGCAAGGTCGACTTCCACGACCACCGCAACGTCGTGATCGTGGCGACCAGCGTCGGCCTGGCGATGTACGTCACCGCGCAGCCCGAGGTCGCCCAGGCCGTCCCGGGATGGGCCGAGATCATCTTCGGCAGCGGCATCACCCTCGGCAGCCTCACCGCGATCGCACTCAACATCCTGTTCCACCACGTCGGCCCGGACTACGGCCCCGCCGTCGCCGGCCAGCCCGGCGAGGGCGTCCGGCTCGACCAGGTCAACCAGATGGGGCGTACGGAGTTCGTGGAGACGTTCGACGGTCTCTTCCAGGGACCGCGGTGGATGGTCGAGCGGGCCTGGGAGCAGCGTCCGTTCGCCGACACGCACGCCCTGCGCCGCGCCTTCCAGGACGCCCTCTTCAGCGGCACCGCCGAGGAGCAGCGCGAGCTGATCGAGGCCTACCCCGAGCTGGGTTCGCGGCTGGTCTCCGAGGGCCTCGTCGGCGAGGAGTCGCTGCGCGACCAGTCCTCGAAGGGCCTGACCCACCTGGCCGAGCCGGACCAGGAGGCGCTCACCTCGCTCACCGACGCCTACCACGAGCGGTTCGGCTTCCCGCTGGTCATCTCCGTACGCGACTCCGACTCGCTCGACCGGATCCTTGCCGAGGGTCGGTCGCGGCTCGGCAACTGCGAACGGCAGGAGCACGCCGCCGCGCTGATCGAGATCGCCAAGATCGCCGGCCACCGCTTCGACGACTTCCTGCGTGACGCCAACCCGATCCACAGCGCCCGCACCCGCAACCCGATCCGGAGCCAGCCATGACCGATCCCTCAGTCACCGTCAACGGGGACCAGGTCCCCCTGACCGGGGTCGCCGCCCACACCACCGCCCTCGACTGGCTGCGAGGCCGCGGCCTGACCGGCGCCAAGGAGGGCTGCGCCGAGGGCGAGTGCGGCGCCTGCTCGGTGCTGGTCGCCCGGCCCGGCACCGACACCGCGACCGAGTGGACCGCCGTCAACGCCTGCCTGGTCCCGGTCGCCGCGCTCGACGGTCAGGAGCTGGTCACCAGCGAGGGCCTCGGCACCAGCAGCGACCTCCACCCGGTCCAGCAGGAGATCGCCGTCCGCGGCGGGTCGCAGTGCGGCTACTGCACCCCCGGGTTCGTCTGCAGCCTGGCCGCGGAGTTCTACCGCCCCGGGCGCAGCGCCGATGCCGAGGCGGGGACGTGCGACCACGAGCACGGCCCGAACGGGGTCGACCTGCACGCCCTGAGCGGCAACCTGTGCCGCTGCACCGGCTACCGCCCGATCCGCGACGCCGCGTACGCACTGGGCGCCCCCGACGAGGACGACGCGCTCGCCGCCCGCCGCCAGGCACCACCGCCCGCGCCGCGCCCGACCCGGATCGCCGTCGACGGCGCCGAGTTCGTACGCCCCGCGACCCTCGCCGAGACCCTCACCCTGCTCACCGAGCGGCCGGAGGCGCAAGTGGTCGCCGGCTCGACCGACTGGGGCGTCGAGGTCAACATCCGCGGCCGCCGCGCGCCGCTGGTCGTGGCGGTGGACCGACTGCCCGAGCTCCGCTCGCTCACGGTCGGGGACGACACGATCGAGATCGGCGCCGCGCTCACCCTGACCGAGATCGAGCGTCGCCTCGACGGGCGGGTCCCGCTCCTGGCCGAGCTCTTCCCGCAGTTCGCCTCGCGCCTGATCCGCAACGGCGCCACGATCGGCGGCAACATCGGCACCGCCTCCCCGATCGGCGACGCCCCGCCGGCACTGCTCGCGCTCGACGCCGACGTCGTCCTGGCCTCGCCCCGTGGCGAGCGGGTCGTCCCGCTGGCCGACTACTTCACCGGCTACCGCGAGACGGTCCGGGCCGCCGACGAGCTGATCCGCGGCGTACGCCTTCCGCTGCCGCTGGCCCCGCTCGTCGGCTTCCACAAGATCGCCAAGCGCCGCTTCGACGACATCTCCAGCGTGGCCGTGGGCTACGCGCTCGAGGTCGTCGACGGCACCGTGGTCCGCGCCCGGATCGGCCTGGGCGGCGTCGCCGCGACGCCCTTGCGCGCCGTCGCCACCGAGGACATGTTGGTCGGCCGGCCCTGGACCGAGGAGACCGTACGCCGCGCCGCGGCCGTCCTCGCCGGCGAGGGCACCCCGATGGACGACCACCGCGCCAGCGCGTCCTACCGCTCGGCGATGCTCGGCCAGTCGCTGCTGCGCCTGTTCCACACCCACCCCGAGACCCACCGCGAGGAGGTGCCCGTATGAGCGCCCTGTCCGAACGCCCCGACAACCCGATCGTCGGGATCCCGCTCCCGCACGAGAGCGCCGCGCTGCACGTCACCGGCGAGGCGCTCTACACCGACGACCTGGTGGGCCGGATCGCCGGCACGCTGCACGCCTGGCCGGTCCAGGCCCCGCACACGCACGCCCTGGTGACCGCGCTCCGGACCGCCCCGGCCCACGAGGTCCAGGGCGTCGTCCGCGTGCTCACCGCCGAGGACGTACCCGGCATCAACGACGCGGGCGTCAAGCACGACGAGCCGCTCTTCCCGACCGAGGTGATGTTCCACGGCCACGCGGTGTGCTGGGTGCTCGCCGAGACCCAGGAGGCGGCCCGGCTGGGCGCGGCCGCGGTCGAGGTCGACTACGAGCCGCTGCCGTCGCTGGTCACCGTGCCGGAGGCGATCGCCGCCGAGAGCTTCCAGGGCACCCCGCGCAACCTCGAGCGCGGCGACGCCGTCGCGGCGATCGAGAACGCCGCCCATGTCTTCGAGGGCGAGTTCGAGTTCGCAGGTCAGGAGCACTTCTACCTCGAGACCCACGTCTCGCTCGCCCTGGTCGACGAGGGTGGCCAGGTGCTGGTGCACAGCAGCACCCAGCACCCGTCGGAGACCCAGGAGATCGTCGCCCACGTGCTCGGCGTACCGAGCCACGAAGTCACCGTGCAGTGTCTGCGGATGGGCGGCGCGTTCGGCGGCAAGGAGATGCAGCCGCACGGCTACGCGGCCATCGCCGCGCTCGGCGCCACCTTGACCGGGCGGCCGGTCCGCCTGCGCCTCAACCGCACCCAGGACATCACCATGTCCGGCAAGCGCCACGGCTTCCACAGCACCTGGCGCGCCGGGTTCAACGACGAGGGGCACATCGTCGGCCTCGAGGCCACGCTCACCGCCGACGGCGGCTGGAGCCTCGACCTCTCCGAGCCGGTGCTGGCTCGAGCGCTGTGCCACATCGACAACGCCTACTGGGTGCCGAACATCCGTGTCGACGGCCGGGTCGCACGCACCAACAAGACCTCGCAGACCGCCTTCCGCGGCTTCGGTGGACCACAGGGCATGCTCGTCATGGAGGACCTGCTCGGCCGGTGCGCGCCGCTGCTCGGCATCGACCCGCTCGAGCTGCGCCGCCGCAACTTCTACCAGCAGGACCAGACCACGCCGTACGGCCAGCAGGTCAAGCAGGCCGACCGGCTGGCGGCCTGCTGGGACCAGGTGGCGGCCTCGGGCGAGGTGGCCAGGCGACGTACGGAGATCGAAGCCTTCAACAGGCTGCACCCGCACACCAAGCGGGGTCTGGCGATGACGCCGGTGAAGTTCGGCATCTCGTTCAACCTCACCGCCTTCAACCAGGCCGGCGCCCTCGTGCACGTCTACAAGGACGGCTCGGTGCTGATCAACCACGGCGGCACCGAGATGGGCCAGGGCCTGCACACCAAGATGCTCCAGGTGGCCGCGACCGCGCTCGGCCTGCCGTTGTCCCGGGTACGCCTCGCCCCCACCCGCACCGACAAGGTGCCCAACACCTCAGCGACGGCGGCCAGCTCCGGTGCGGACCTCAACGGCGCCGCGATCAAGAACGCCTGCGAGCAGATCCGCGAACGGCTCGCCCAGGTCGCCGGTGGCCGTCTCGGGATCAGCCCCAGCGACGTACGTTTCGACGACGGTGTCGTCCACGGCCTCTCCCCCGCATCAGGGGAGATCGGCTGGAACGAGCTGGTCAACGCCGCCTACCACCAGCGGGTGCAGCTGTGGGCGGCTGGCTTCTACCGCACCGAGGGTCTGCACTGGGACCCCAACGTCATGCGGGGTGAGCCGTTCAAGTACTTCGCCAACGGGGTCGCGGCCTCCGAGGTCGAGGTCGACGGTTTCACCGGTGCCTACACGCTGCGGCGCGTGGACATCGTCCACGACGTCGGCGACAGCCTGAGCCCGCTGATCGACATCGGCCAGATCGAGGGCGGCTTCGTGCAGGGCGCCGGCTGGCTGACCCTGGAGGACCTGCGCTGGGACACCTCCGACGGACCCAACCGGGGCCGGCTGGCGACGCAGGCGGCGAGCACGTACAAGCTGCCGAGCTTCTCCGAGATGCCCGAGGACTTCCGCGTAAAGCTGCTCGAGAAGGCCCACGAGGAGGGTGCCGTCTACGGCTCCAAGGCCGTCGGCGAGCCTCCGCTGATGCTCGCCTTCTCGGTCCGCGAGGCGCTGCGCGAGGCGGCCGCCGCCTTCGGCCCGGCCGGCACCAGCGTCGACCTGGCCTCGCCCGCTACGCCCGAGGCCGTCTACTGGGCGCTCGACCGAGCACGTACGCCTGTCGAACCCGCGACGGAGCCTCGCGAGGAGGTGCTGACATGGAGTGGCTGAAGGCCGTCCAGCGGCTGCGTGAGCAGCGCGTTCCCGGCGTACTGGTGACCCTGATGTCCGTACGTGGCCACTCGCCGCGTGAGGCCGGGGCGAAGATGGTCGTCTCGGACGACCGCACCTGGGCCACGGTCGGTGGCGGCAACCTGGAGGCGGTCGCGATCGAGCGCGCCCGGGCGATGCTGACCGACGGTCTCGCCGCACCGGAGTCGCTCAAGGTGTCGCTCTCCGACAAGGCGCCCTACCAGCACGGCGTCCAGTGCTGTGGTGGCGAGGTCGAGCTGCTGCTCGAACCGCTGCCCGTGGTGCCGTCCGTGGCCGTGTTCGGGATGGGCCACGTCGGGGTCGAGCTGGCCCGCATCCTGGCCCGCCACGACCTCGAGCTGCATCTGGTCGACTCCCGTGCCGCCCAGCTCGAGCCCGACCAGCTGCGCGGGCTCGACGACGCAGTCGCCGGCGTCCACATCCACGAGGTGCCGGTGCTGCCCGAGCTCGTCATCGGCGAGCTGCCCGAGGGCACCCACGTCCTGATCATGACCCACGATCACGCCGAGGACGCCGCCCTGTGCGACGCGGCTCTGCGGGCCGGACATCTCGGGTCGATCGGACTGATCGGCTCGAGCGCCAAGTGGAGCCGGTTCCGGGCCAAGCTCGCCGACGAGGGGCACACCCCCGAGGTGATCGCCCGCATCACCACGCCCATCGGGCTCCCAGATCTCGGCGGCAAGGAGCCGGCCACGATCGCGGTCAGCGTCGCGGCCCGGCTGCTGCAACTCTTCGCGGGCGACCCCGCGAAGACCGAACAACAATCAAGGTGACATCCCGAATGACGCTCTACCGAGGGACCTTCCTCGACACTCCCGACGACCCCTTCACCGGCGGTCGGCTCCGCACCGAGCAGGACGGCGCGCTGCTCGTCCGCGACGGCGTGATCCGCGCCCGCGGGTCGTTCGCCGATCTGCACCGTCAGCACCCTCAGGAGGACGTCGTCGACCTCTCCGGCGGCTTCGTGCTGCCCGGATTCGTCGACACCCACGTGCACTTCCCGCAGGTACGCGTCATCGGCGGCCTCGGCATGCCGCTGCTCGACTGGCTCGACCGGACCGCGCTGCCCGAGGAGGCACGCCTGGCCGATCCGACCTACGCCGAGGGCGTCGCCACCGACTTCGTCCGCGGCCTGGTCGGCGCCGGCACCACCACCGCGCTGGTCTTCGGCAGCCACTTCGCGCCCGCCGTGGACACCGTCTTCGCCGAGGCCGCGCGCGTCGGGCTGCGGATCACCAGCGGCCTCGTGGTCAGCGACCGGCTCATCCGCGAGGACCTGTTCACCGACCCCGACCGGGCGCGCGAGGAGTCGCTCGCGCTCGCCGCCCGCTGGCACGGCGTCGGCCGGGCCCGCTACGCCGTGACCCCGCGGTTCTCGTTGTCCTGCACCGACGACCTGCTCGCGGCCTGCGCCGACGTACTGAAGGCCGTGCCCGGGGCGATGCTGACCTCCCACGTCAACGAGAACATCCGTGAGATCGAGACCGTCGAGGCGCTCTTCGGCTGCGACTACGTGACCTCCTACGACCGCCACGGCCTGGTCGGCCCCGGCACCGTCCTGGCGCACAACGTGCACCCCACCGACCCCGAGCTCGCACTGTTGGCCGCGCGCGGAGCCGCCGTCGCGCACTGCCCCTCCAGCAACGCCGCCCTCGGCAGCGGCCTCTTCCCGCTCGCCCGCCACCGCGCCCACGGGGTGCGCGTCGCGATGGGCTCCGACGTCGGCGCCGGGACCGGGTTCTCCCTGCTCAAGGAGGGCCTGGGGGCGTACGTCGCCCAGCAGCTCCTCGGCGAGGCCGGTCATCCCCTGACCCCCACCCACCTCCTCCACCTGGCCACCCGCGCAGGCGCCGAGGCCCTCGGCCTGGGGGCTGCCATCGGCGACTTCTGCGTCGGCCGCCGCTTCGACGCCCAGTGGATCAAGCCGGCCGCGAGCACCCCTCTCGACGTCGGCCTCGCCCACGCCGCCGACCCCGCCGACGCCCTGGCCAAGATGTTCGCCCTCGGCACCCCCGCCGACGTGCACCGCGTCTGGATCGAAGGCGACCCCATCACCGCCCCCGACCCGCACCTCGTCGGCTGACCCACCCCGCCGAGGCGTCACCCAGGTCGCCCGAGGCGTCACCTAGGTCGGTCGAGACGTCACCTAGGTCGGTCGAGACGTCACCTAGGTCGGTCGAGTGGGCACCGCGGTGCCCACTCGGCCGACGGGAGTGACGTCTCGCCAGCGCATTCCGGAACCCCACCCTCGAACGAACGAAAATTCGTTCACCCGCAGAAATGATCAGACCCCGGGCTGACCCGGCCCTTGTCGAGGCGTCACGTACGTCGGTCGAGACGTCACCGTCGTGCCAACTCGGCCGACGGGACTGACGTCTCGGCAGCTCATACCGGGAGCCCCACCTCCGGGCGAAAGAATATTCATTCAGCCACAGGAGCGATCAGACCCCGGGCTGTCCGGCCCTACCGAGCCGTCACGTACGTCGGCCGAGTGGGCACCGCGGTGCCCACTCGGCCGACGCGAGTGACGTCTCGGCAGTCAGGAACGCTCGATGTCGTCGTCGAGCCGGTCGCCGAAGCCCTCGCGACTGTCCTGCGAGGCGGCGAATACGGACGCGCCGGAGCGGTTGCCGACGGTGATCTCGTTGAACAGCAGGTTGAGCACGACGGCGACCAGGGCGGTGGCGCTGATGCCGGAGTGCATGATCACTCCGAGCCACTCCGGGAAGGCGTCCCAGAAGGTCGGCGCCGCGATGGGCAGGATGCCGACGGCGATCGCGACGGAGACGATCACCATGTTGAGGTTGTCCTCGTAGTCGACGCGCGACAGCGTACGGATCCCGGAGGCCGCGACGGAGCCGAACAGCACGATGCCGGCGCCGCCGAGCACGGGGTACGGGATCGCCGCCACCACCGCGCCGACCACCGGCAGCAGCCCGAGGAGCAACAGCACGAGGCCCCCGGTGGCGACGACGTACCGGCTCCGGATGCCGGTCAAAGCCACCAGGCCGACGTTCTGCGCGAACGCGCTGCACGGGAAGGTGCCGAACAGCGGGGCGACCGTGGTCGCTGCCATGTCGGCGCGGAGACCGCGAGCGACGCGTCGAGCATCCACGTCGGTCTCCACGATCTCGCCGATCGCCAGGATGTCGGCGGTCGTCTCGGTCATGATCACCAGCACCACGATCGTCATCGAGACGATCGCGCCGACCTCGAAGGTCGGGCTGCCGAAGTGCAGGAGCGGCGGGAGCGCGACCAGGTCGGCGTCACCGACCGAGGAGAAGTCGGCCTGCCCCGCGATCACCGCGATCACGGTCCCGGCCACGAGCCCGATGAGGATCGACAACCGCGAGATCGCGCCCTGGAACACCCGGCTGATCACCAGGATGATGAGCAGGGTCAGCCCGGCGTACGCGATGTTGGTCATCGATCCGTAGTCCGGCGCTGTCGCGTCGTTGCCCATCGCCCACCGGAACGCCACCGGCATCAGCGAGAGGCCGATGACCGTGATGATCGTGCCGGTGACGACGGCCGGGAACAGCCGGACCAGCTGGGCGAAGAACGAGGACAGCACGAGTCCGATCAGGCCGGCGACGATGATCGCGCCGAAGACGGGACGCAGCCCGTCCTCGCTGGCGATGGTGACCATCGTCGACACGCTCGCGAACGAGATTCCCTGCACGATCGGCAGCCGGCTGCCGAAGGGGCCGAGGCCGAGCGTCTGCAGCAGCGTCGCGAGGCCGGAGACGAAGAGGCCCGCGGTCACCAGCAGCGCCAGGTCCGTGCCGGAGAGACCCGCGGCACCCCCGACGATGAGCGGCGGCGCGATCACGCCGCCGTACATCGTCAGGATGTGCTGCGTGCCGTAGGCGAGGAGCTGAGCCGGCGGATGCCGCTCGTCCTCAGGTCGGGTCGGGCCGGATGCGGTTGTCTGTCTCCTACGACCGAACATGGCCCGGCCCTCAGCAGAATCCGGGGATGGCGTGCCAGGCGTTGCCGGCGTCGGGTGCCTCGTCGCGTACGACCGAGGCCTCGATCAGGCCGTAGGGCCGGTCCGCGGCGAAGAAGACCTCGCCGGGGTTGTCCAGGCCGAAAGGCGAGAGGTCGGAGAGGAAGTGGTGCTTGTTGGGCGCGGAGAACTTGATCTCGGCGACGTCCCCGTGCTGCTCGAGCACCGAGGTGCCCATCCCGTTCAGGGTCTGCTGCAGCGCGAGACTGTGGACCTCCGCGAACCGCTGCAGCAGCAGGGCCCGGATGGAGTCGTACGTCTTGTCCCAGTCGACGTCTGTACCGTCATAGCGCCACCGGGCGACGAGCGAGGTCGCCAGGATCCGGTCGGTGGTCTCCTGCAGGGTCGTGTACTCGTCCTTGAGGAAGCCGTGGAACTCCGAGCCGGTCGACTTGAGCACGACCAGGTCCTTGATGCCGGAGACCACATGCGCGACCCGGTCCTCACCGCGGCCGTCCACGTTCACCACAGTGGTCCGTACGCCGCCACCCGAGCGGACGAAGGAGTGGTCGTGACCCGCGCCATCGACCTGGATCCGGTCCCAGGCGTACTCGTCGATCTCGACCCGGGCGCCCTCGGCGGCCGGGCAGGCCTCGAGGTAGCGGTCGGCGAGGGCGAGCGCGAACTCCTCGATCGAGGCGACACCGATCTTCTTCGCGTAGGCGAAGACGGTGTTCTTCTGGGTGTCGGTGGGCAGCACGTCCTTCTGGTCGCCGCTGGTGTGGGCGTCGTCGAAGCTCCCGCGCAGCGAGGTCGAGACGTTGAGGTCCCGGATCTGGTGACGAGGCGTGTCGCGGTAGATGCGTACGACGCGGTTCTCGGCTTTGCCGTACTGGTTCTGGCCAAGGCGGATGGGCATGTCAGCTCCCTCGGTAGGTGGAGTAGGCGAACGGGCTCAGCAGAAGTGGCACGTGGTGGTGCCGCCGGTCGGTGACCGCGAAGGTGACGGAGACCTGCGGGTAGAAGCACTCCTGACCGGTCGCCGCGTAGTAGGCGGCGGTGCCGAACCGGAGCTGATAGGTGCCGGCCGGGACCTGATCGGGTCCCAGGTCGGTCACCCGGCCGTCGCCGTCGGTGATGGCATCGGCGAGGACGACGGACGACTCGTTGGCGTCGATCCGGCTGAGCCGGACCGGGACACCGGCGGCCGGGCGGCCGAGCGCGGTGTCGAGCACGTGGGTGGTGATGGCGCTGGTCATGCGGACACCTCGGCGTCCAGGACCCGCTCGAGACGGAGGAGCGCGATGCGACGCAGCTCGTCGGCGACCACGGCCGCCTCCTCGTCGCGCTCGTGACCGAGCCGGTCGCGGAGCGAGGCGAGGACCTGGTCGGCCGAGAGGCCCGTCGCGCAGATCAGGAAGACCCGGCCGAAGCGCTCCTCATAGGCCCGGTTGCCGTCGTCGAGAGCCTGTGCGGTGGCCTGGTCGGTGCCGACCGCGGCCTGCTCGCGCCGCGACCAGGCGGCCTCGGCGTGCTCGCCCTCGGCGCGCTCTCCGATCCGCGGGTGGGCGGCCAGCGCCTGGTCGATGTCGGCGGCGGTGAACCGGCGGGCGGCCCGGTCGGCAGCGCGGGCGACGTCGGCCTCGTCGGCGTAGGGGCGGCCGGCCAGGACGGCGGCGACCCAGCTCGGCGCGTCGCAGCAGGCCTGCAGCACAGGACGTACGACATCCGGCGGTGAGGTGTTGAAGCTCTGGAGATCCATGAACCGTTCTCTCTCGCTATGCGGAAACTAATTTCCGTACAGCAACAACGATTGCATGTGTCGCTCATCACAGTCAACAGTTTGTTGAAAACGCCTGGGGCACTACTCGCGTTCGCGGTTCAGGTAGTTGTAGACCGTGAACCGGGTGACCCCGAGCGCCCCGGCCACGATCTCGGCGCTCTTGCGGTAGTCGAAGGCACCGCGCTCCTCCAGCAGCCGCACCGCGCGCTGCTTGCCCTGCCGGTCCAGCGTCCGCAGGTCGCCACCGAGCTCCTCTGCGACGTCGGCGAGGAGCCCCTCCAACCCGCCGGCCGTACGCCGCGGCGCGCTGTGTCCTTCGACGCGCACCTGGAAGGTGATCTGGTCGGCGCCGTGGTCGAGACCCGCGGCGACCACCGCGGCCAGGGTCGCCAGCACCGCGTCCCGCTCGCCGCGCACGGAGGTGCCCAGCGGCCCGAAGTCGCACTCCAGACCGGCCTCGCGGGCGGCCTCCAGCGCCGCCGTCGCGTGCTCGGGCGGCTCACCCTCGCCACGGAACGGTTCGGTCGTGAACTCGGCTTCGACGCGCATGGCGGCAGGCTACCCAGCCTGCCGCCGCGCGATCGTCAGGCTCAGGCGGCGATCCGCCGCCGCGCGAGCTCGGCCAGCTTGGCCAGATCGATCCCGGCCAGGCTCTCGACCTCCCCGGCCGCGACCGCCCCGCACTCCACCCCACGCAGCACGAACGCGGCGAGCGCGGCAGCAGTGGCGGGCTCGTCGAGATAGCTGGAGTCGCCGCCGTGGACGTACGCCCGCAGCCGGGCGCTCGCGACCTCGAGCCCGTCCCGGAAGAACGCATAGGTCGCCAGGTAACGGCTCGGCAGCTGGGCAGGGTGCAGGTCCCAGCCCTGGTAGATCCCGCGCGCCAGCGACCGGCTCACCAGGCGCGAGTGGAGCCGCCACGCCGCGAGCACCGCATCGGGGTCCCCGACCGGCAGCACGTTGGTCGAGCCGTCCGAGACGAAGACGCCGGTGCCGGCGGCCGCCACCTGCATCACGTCCTTGGCGTGGTCGGCGACCGGGTGCTCCATGCTCTGGTACGCCGCCGCGACCCCGAGGGAGGCGGAGTAGTCGTAGGTCCCGTAGTGCAGACCCGTGACCCGACCGGACCCGGCGGCGATCATCCGCGCGATCAGCGCGGTGCCGTCGGAGCCGAGGATCGCCTGCGGCGTCTCGACCTGGATCTCGAACCGCAGGCTCCCGGCTTCGATCCCATGGGCGACCTCGAGCGCGGACAGCGCGGTCACCATGGCGGTGACCTGCTCGACCGAGGTCACCTTGGGCAGGGTGATCACGAACCCGTCGCCCAGACCGCCGGCCCGGGCGAGCTCGCCCAGGAACAGGTCCAGCGTACGCAGCCCGCGGTGTCGCGTCGGCGCCTCGAAGGACTTGATCCGGATGCCGTGGAAGGGCGGCGCGGAGCCGTCGCGGACGGTGGCGGAGAGGGCCTCGGCGGCCGCCACGACGGCAGCGTCCTCGTCCGCGTCGGGCCGGTTCCCGTAGCCGTCCTCGAAGTCGATCCGCAGGTCCTCGATCGGCTCGGCGGCCAGCTTGGCCCGTACCCGGTCGAGGACCCCCGCGTCCAAGTCGGTCATCGACGCCGCATGCTCGGCCAGCACCTGACCGGCCTCGGCGGACCACTGCGCCACCGTCTTCTCGTCGTAGCGGTCGCCCGGCACGTAGACGGTATGCACTGGCTGCCGTACGCCACGGTCCCCCGGATAGCTCGCGGTCAGGGCCGCGTCGGCATCGGCGAGCGCGCGGTCGAGCCGCCCGATGAGGTCGTCGAGGTGACTCATACGCCGACCACCTGGTCATAGGCCGGCAGGGTCAGGAAGTCGACGTAGTCGTCGGCGAGCGCGACCTCCTCGAAGATGGTGCGGGCCTGCTCCAGGCGGTGCTCGATCCCGTCGGCCGCGGCGAGCAGCTTCGCCATCTCCTCGTCCAGGACCTGGCGTACGAGCTCCGCGGTCACCTGCGTCCCGTCATCGAGCTTCGACTCGTTGTGGATCCACTGCCAGATCTGCGAGCGCGAGATCTCGACCGTGGCCGCGTCCTCCATCAGGTTGTGGATGGCGACGGCACCGGCACCACGGAGCCAGGCGTCGAGGTAGACCAGCGAGACCTCGACGTTGTCGCGCAGGCCGGCGAGCGTGATCGCGCCGTCCGCGGAGGCGACGTCGAGCAGGTCCTCAGCGGCGACCGAGACGTCGTCGCGCTGCCGGTCGACCTGGTTCGGCCGATCCCCGAGAACGGAGTCGAAGATCTCCCGGCAGATCGGCACCAGGTCGGGGTGGGCCACCCAGGACCCGTCGAAGCCGTCGCCGGCCTCGCGCTCCTTGTCCTCACGGACCTTGGCGAAGGCGATGGCGTTGACCTCCTGGTCCCGGCGGCTCGGGATGAAGGCGGCCATGCCACCGATCGCGTGCGCGTTGCGCCGGTGGCAGGTCTTCACCAGCAGCTGGGCGTACGCACGCATGAACGGCGACTTCATCCCGACCGTGGCACGGTCCGGGAGCACGAACGAGGGGCCGGCGTCGCGGAAGTACTTGATCAGGCTGAACAGGTAGTCCCAGCGCCCGGCGTTGAGCCCCGAGGCGTGGTCGCGCAGCTCGTAGAGGATCTCGTCCATCTCGAACGCGGCCGGGATGGTCTCGATGAGGACGGTCGCGCGCACGGTGCCGTGCGGGATCCCGAGCTCGGCCTGGGAGAAGGTGAACACGTCGTTCCACAGCCGCGCCTCGAGGTGGCTCTCCATCTTGGGGAGATAGAAGTACGGCCCGCTCCCGCGCTCCACGAGCTCGCGGGCGTTGTGGAAGAAGTAGAGCCCGAAGTCGACCAGAGCGCCGACCACCGGCTGGCCGTCGACCACGACGTGCTGGTCGTCGAAGTGCCAGCCGCGCGGGCGCATCACGATCGTGGCGAGCCGCTCGTCCTGCTTGAGCTCGTAGAGCTTGCCCTGCGGGGACATCGCCGAGATCTGCCGCCGCACGGCGTCGTAGAGGTTCACCTGGCCACCGACCACGTTGCTCCAGTGCGGGGTGCTGGCGTCCTCCATGTCGGCCAGCCAGACCCGCGCCCCAGAGTTGAGGGCGTTGATCGTCATCTTCCGGTCGGTCGGGCCGGTGATCTCGACGCGGCGGTCCTGGAGGTCCTCGGGCACGGGCGCGACGGTCCAGTCGCCGGCGCGTACGTCGGCCGTCTCCGGGAGGAAGTCGAGCCGGCCGGTGCGCGCGACCTCCTCGCGGCGGGTCCGGCGGGCGGCCAGGAGCTCGTCACGGCGGGACCCGAACCGTCGCTGCAGTTCCGCGACGAACTCGAGGGCCTCCGGGGTGAGGATCTCGGTTCCTCGCTCGACCTCGCCGCCGGTGATCTGAATGTTCACGAGCTCCACCCTCCCAGGGCTAATGTTTTCCTTTGAATGGATTCTTCTTTCCGCATTGCGGATATTAATCCCGTCAGACAAGGGACGCAACCAGCCGGGTTTCCTCTAGACGACGCTAGACTTCCGTCATCCGGAAGAACAGCCCGGAAGAACAAAGGAGTTCAGGTGAGCGAGAACGAGAAGGCGCCGAAGGCACGCACGGGGGCCGTGCAGTCGATCGAGCGAGCCTTCGCGCTGCTGGAGACGATGGCCGACGCCGGCGGGACCATGGGCCTCTCCCAGCTCGCCGCGGCTTCCGGCCTGCCGCTGCCGACCATCCACCGGCTGGTCCGCACCCTCGTCGACCTGGGCTACCTCCGCCAGGAGGCCAACCGGCAGTACGTCCTCGGCCCGAAGCTGATCCGGCTCGGCGAGAGCTCCTCGCGCATGCTCAGCACCTGGGCCCGCCCCCACCTCACCCGGCTCGTCGACGAGGTCGGCGAGTCGGCCAACCTGGCGATGCTCGACGGCGACCAGATCGTCTACGTCGCCCACACCGAGTCGCGCCAGTCGATGCGGATGTTCACCGAGGTCGGTCGCCGGGTGTCCCCGCACTGCACCGCCGTCGGCAAGGCGATCCTCGCCGACATGGCTCCCGACCAGGTCCGCGACATCCTCCGGCGCACCGACATGGTCCCCTACACCTCGACCACGATCACCTCGCGCGACGACTACCTCGGCCAGCTCGAGCAGGTCCGCGAGCGCCGCTACGCGATCGACGAGGGAGAGCAGGAGGCAGGCGTACGCTGCGTGGCCGTCGCCGTCCCCGACTACGCCCCACGCCTGGCGATGTCGATCAGCGGCCCCACCGGCCGGATGAGCGACGAGCTCATCGAGCGCGCCGTCCCGCTACTCACCGAGGCCGGCAAGCAGCTCGCCGCCGACCTCGCCTGACCTCTCGCCAGGGATCAGGCTCCGCCGTACGGCACCGTGATGATCTCCAGGTTGTGCCCGTCGGGGGCCTCCCAGTAGACCCCGCGGCCGCCGTCGTTGTGGTTGATCTCGCCCTCGTTGCGGTGGAAGGGATCGGCCCAGTAGGTGATGCCACGCTCGGTGATCCGGCCGAAGATCTCGTCGAACTCGGCCTCGGTCACCTTGAACGCATAGTGCTGCGGCCGGAACCCCTGGTCCTCCACCACGTCGAGGCTGACCTGGTTGGAGAGCTCGACGATCCGGAACGGTCCGAAGACCTGGGCCTCGGGGAGCCCGAGGATCTCGGTCAGATGGGTCGCCGTCGCCTCCCGGTCGGAGGCGTGCACGATCGTGTGGTTCAGCTCGACGCTCATCGGAATCTCCTGTCTCGCGACTCCTCGACTCTAGGTCGCGGACGTGAGGTTGCCGAGCGCAATTCCTGGTGACGCCAGGTTCTGGGCGAAGAAGGCGCCCAGTCGATCGACCGCTGCCCCTACGTAAGGCTCGCGGTCATAGAGGTCCACGTGGCTCGCTCCCTCGACCCAGAAGACCTCCTTCGGCCCCACAGCTCGCTGGAAGGCGTCGATCGCCATCCATGCCGTCTCCGCGCGGGTGCCGAGCACCATGAGCAGGGGACGCTGCCCGATCAGCGGGACCTGCGCGAAGGCGTCGAACGTCGCCATCTTGTCGACGCTCGTCCAGTCGAACGACTTCGCGGCCCGTTCGTGGTCGGCCCGCGGGGTGCAGTAGTAGTCGAAGCCCTCGGCCGCGTGCTCGCCGCCGATCGCCCGCGCCTCGTCGACCGTCGTCGGGAAGAGCGGCAGGACGCCGGGGTCCTCGCCGTTGGCCCGAGCCGTACGCGCGGCCGCTGCGCCGTCGAGCATCGCCTGGAACACGGTCGGGTCCTGGGTGCCGTTGGCGCCGAGGCGGAACTGACGGGCGACGTCGACGGCGCAGACCGTCCCGAGCGCCTTGATCCGGTGGTCGCCGGCCGTCGCGGGGAGCGAGTAGCCGCCTGAGGCGCAGATGCCGAGCACCCCGATGCGCTCGGCGTCGACCTCCGGGCGGGCGGTCAGGAAGGAGACCGCCGACTTGATGTCCTCGATGCGCTGAGCCGGATCCTCGAGCCCACGAGGAAGGCCGCCGCTGGCGCCCTGGTACGCGGCGTCATAGGCGACGGTGACGAAGCCCTGCTCGGCCAACCGCGAGGCGTACAGCCCCGAGGCCTGTTCCTTGACCCCCGTCCCCGGGTGGCCGACGACGATGGCGGGCGCGGCGGTGGCGCCGTCCGGGACATAGAGGTGGGCAGCGATCTCGATCCCTGCGCTGTCGAACGTGACGTCCAGCTTGGTGACCACGGTTCTCTCCTTCGTACTGGTGCCGGTCCATCCGGCACTAGTACGAACCTCCACCGCTTCGAAGGAGCGCGAAAGCGGCCAGTGTTTGCCTGGGAAGGTTCCTTCCCTCCCAGGTTTCGTACGTCCCGGACACAATGGAACGCATGAGCAACCCAGCGGCGCCCGACGAGCTCGGAGCCTTCCTCAAGGCCTGTCGGTCACGCCTGAGTCCGGCCCAGGTGGGCCTGCCTGACCTGGGAAGTCACCGAAAGGTGCGTGGCCTGCGCCGGGAGGAGGTCGCCTCCCTCGCCGTGATCAGCGTCGACTACTACACCCGTCTCGAGCAGGGGCGGGTGAAGGCATCCGCATCCGTCCTGGAGACCCTGGCACGCGCGCTGCGGCTGGACGATGACCAGCAGGCCTATCTCTACGAGATCGCGGGCAAGGTGGATGCGCTCCCCCGAAGGCGCCGGACCACCCAGAAGGTCCGGCCGGCCGCCCGCCGGCTTCTCGACCAGCTGGTCGACACGCCCGCCCTGGTCCTGGGGAAGCGGCTTCACGTCCTCGACTGGAACCGCGCCGCGGCGGCGCTGTTCGTCGACTTCTCGACGATCCCGGCCCCGGAGCGGAACTACATCCGCCTCATGTTCACCCACCCGCTCGTACGCGGCCTGCACTCCACCTGGACGCACGACGCCCGGGACGCCGTGGCCGCCCTCCGGATGGAGGCCGCGAAGGACCCCGATGATCCCGAGCTGGCCGTGCTCGTCGGCGAGCTCTCCGTGCGCGACTCCGACTTCCGTACGTGGTGGGCCGAGCGCTACGTGAACTCCGCGAGCTTCGGCACCAAGCAGTACCACCACCCCACCCTCGGCGACCTGACCCTCGACTGCGACACCTGGCAGAGCCCCGACGGCTCCGGCCAGCGCCTGATGGTCCTCACCGCCCCCGCCGGCAGCCCGTCGGACGAACGTCTCCGCATCCTGACCGCGTGGCACTCCGACCACGACGCCCGGCGCACGGGCTCAGTGACCTCGTGAGCGCAGCTCACCAACCCGACGGACGTACGTTCCCGAGCACCCTGGTCACCGTGATCTCGATGACGACGCGCTCGGGGTTGGGCCGGGGCTGCTTGTAGCGCTCCGCATAGCGCCGCTCGGCCTCGGCGACCGACGCTTCGTCATCCTTGACCACCGCCGTGCCCTCCAGCGTGCACCAGCGCCGCCCGTCGACCTGGCTGACCGCTACCTGCGCATCGGGCCCGGCCGCGCGTACGTTGCGGACCTTCTTGCTCCCCACGCTGCAGATGACCCGCGCGATACCGGCCTCGGGATCGAAAGTCACCCCCACGGGGACGAGGTGCGGGCTGCCGTCCGGGCGGCTCGTCGTCAGGAAGCACACCCGCCGCTCCCGCCAGAACTCATCGTTCTCCGCGGTGGACGCAGTTGCATCGACTGTCATGGTGCTCCTCGGTTGTCCGCGACCTTGTCGTGTCGGCTCGCCAGGCGCAGGTACTCGCCTTGAAGGCCGCTGCTGATGGCGACCTCTTGGAGCACGCCGGTCGGGGCGAAGAGCAGGCCCAGCTGCTTCTCCGCCGCCACATTTCCATCCAGGAGAGATACCTCGATGCGTTCGACCTCTGCGATCAGGTCGGCGTCCGTGACGAACGAGGTCCAGCTCGTGTCGAGCTCGGTCGAGCGGAGCAGGTCGAGCAGGTCGCTCACGATCGCTGCCCGACTGTCCTGCACGCTGGTCACCGTAGCCGATCCGACTGGTCGTGTCACGACTCGTGCGATCAAAGCGAAACACCCCGGTGGCCAACGTTTCCGCTGGTCACCGGGGTGTTCTCCCAGGCGTGGCAGATGAAGGATTCGAACCTTCGAAGGCAAAGCCGACGGATTTACAGAGCGTCGGACGGAAGCCGTTGACCTGCACAGATGCCGCGAACGTGGGCGCCGGGGGCACAGATGGGGCAAGTTCTCCAAGATCCTGGCGCGCCTGAGTCACGATCGCCGTCATGAGCGGGCTCAGCGGTGGACACATATGTCCAGTTGTCGCACGATGCTCAGGAATGCGCGAAGGCTTCTCCGGCGACCGCACGGCGTCGGCAGGACTAACCTCCCACGGAGTGCCGGACCTATACTCTAAGTTTGGACTGCAACGCTCGGCACACCACGACCAGCCGGGCGAACACAATGAAGGGGCAGAGATGCTGGGGCGCGATCTCGTGCTTGCGTTAGCGAGCGAGCAAGCGAAGGGTGAAGGCGAGACCTTTCCGCTAGACCGCATCCGCATGCAGAAGGCCGCCTTCCTGGTGTCGATGCGAGGGACCGACGAGCTCCGGACCTATGACTTCGAGCCGTACAATTGGGGCCCCTACAGCGGCGAGTTGAACACCGACCTCCGTGCGATGGCTGCGGGCGACCTGCTCGATCTTGAGCGCCGCCCCGGGCATCAGTACCCGGAGTTCAAGACGACGCCCGCAGGCGAAGATCGAGCCAACAAGGTGTGGTCGCAACTCGAGCCAAGAGAGCAGGCATTCCTGCGCTCTGTGCGGAAGTTCGTGACCGGCCGTTCGTTCAGCAGGCTGCTTCGTGACGTGTACGCCGCCTACCCCGACTACGCGACCAAGTCGCAGTTCAGCGGATGACGGTCGCCATTGGTCTCGTCTGCAAGGACGGGGTCATCGTCGCTTCGGACAGCATGGCCAGCACGAGCACAGGCAACGCGATGCCGTCCCAGAAAGTGAATGCCTTCGAGCACAACCCGGTCATCTGGACGGCAGCCGGGTCGGTGTACGTGAAGGAAGAGGTGGCCGTCGAGTTCGCTTCCAAGCTCGATGCCAAGCCAGAGGGTGTGTTCACCGAGCCGCAGATCAACCTCCTTCGGAACAAGGTGAAGGGGATCCTTCAGCCGACAGTGCTGAAGTGTTACAAGTCGGCGCTGAGCACTACGGCGTTCGCCGCCGGGACAACCGCTGGATCGATGATCTCCACGTTTCTGCTCCTGGGCTACGCCAATGGGACCGCCTGGTTCCTTGAGATGGATCACGACGGATCCCTCAACTGGCACCACGAGCGTGGCTTCTATGCCATCGGTAGCGGCGGGCCTTTCGCGCAGGTATGTCACGCACTGATGAAGCATTACATGGTCGACGACTTGACCGTCGAGCAGGGACTTCGATTGGCCTACCGTGCCATCCAAACGACGTGCAGCGCGTCCAGCGGGCTCGTGGGACTCCCAGTCCAGCTCGCAGTGGTCGACGCTGATGGAGCGCGGGTCCTCACGCCGGATGAGGTCAGCACAGTCGGCACTGCCGTGGAACGCTGGATGGAGCTCGAGCGCGACACGCTTCAGATGTCGCCCGGAGCCCCCGACGCCCAGGACGTCGAGGAGCTGCCTTCGGTCGAGGAAAGCTGAAGTCCGCGTACGATTCGTCGGACTCGCTCAGCAGCCTACGTTGGGGACTCGTGCTCCCAGATCCGTACGGTTTGCCATCCGTTGGCGGGCGGAGCAGCGTCCTGCCCGCTCCCCTGAGCCGTTGTGTCATCCGGGGCGTAGACTGGGCTACCTAAGGGGTCGAGCCAACCAGTTTGGAGTCGACCCCTTTGCCACATCCGGAGCAGCCGCCGCGCCGCGAGCGCGAGTACCCGCCGACCCCGTACGCGCCGCGTAGTGAGGCCACCAGGGCCTACCGGGACGCTTACGACCTTGGTCGGAAACACCTTGGCAGCGTCAGCCGGGACATCCTGCTGCGCTACCACGACGGGCTAGAGCCCGGATCGCCGGAGCAGCGGGGTTACGAAGATGGCGTGAGGGCCGCATGGATACGCCTGCAGAAGTTGGAAGAGTTCGGACGACAGCAGGCACGCCGAGACATTGCCGAGTCTCGTGAAGCGGCCCGCCGTTCACCGCACCAGGAGCCGCCGTACTGAGGCGGTGCCTCGCTGCAACCGGCTGAACCAGGGGGCTGCGCGGGCGACATACGATCTGACTGTGTCCTACGTCTTGCGATCCGCCGTACGCCCGCGAATCACTGATCCCGCCTTCAACGAACACGAGCCTCGCGAACTGATCGCCACCGCTGAGACGTATGAAGCCGCCCTAGAGCAGTTGCGGGATCAGGTGCCCGAGGGTTGGGTGCTGCTCGGCATCGATCGCTACCTCGAACAGCCCGACAAGTAGAGACCACAGCGCGAGAGCCCGCCTCGGGATCCTTCCGAGGCGGGCTCTCGCGCTGCTGTTTATGGCCGGTCTCGACGTCACACCTCGAGGCAGCCGCCTCCGTAAACCGCGCGCTGAAAGAGAGCGCCACTCGCGACCCGAGGAACGATTCGCACTTCCTCGAAACCCTGCCGGATCCAGAACTGGTGAAGCCCGGCATTCGTACTCCACGCATCGAGTCGGAGCCAGCGCTTCTGCTGCTGAGCCGCCAGGCCGAGAGCGTGACTCACGAGGGGGCCGGCGACGTCCTGACCGCTACTTGATACCGGCGAGATGAGCCGATGGAGAAAGAGTGCGTCGCTCATCTCATCGGAACTCCATAGGCCCGGGTCGCTCCACTGGTCGATCGCGATCGTCCCGACCGGCTCGCCGTCCTTCACAAGCATCCACGTTTCTCCAGCCTCGATGCTCGACGTGACGCGCTCAAGGAAGGCGGTGTCGTGGAGCCCCGCACTGCCCCATTGATCCCGCCCCTTTCGCGACAGCCAAGCCGCGCGCTCGGCGCGCCACTGAGCGATCAGCTCAACTTCGGAGGGTGTCGCGTTCCGGATCTTCATGCGAGGTTCTCCCGATTCGCTCGGATCCCGCCAAGGCCGGTCTCGTCCCCCATCTCGTGGACAAGGCGCACGCCCTGAGGATGGACAACGCGCGTCGCCACCGAGGTCACGTAGAAGTTGTTGGCGGCTGTCGTGACGATCTCAAGCATCGATGCTCCCGGCGTAACGGCGAAGAGCTTCTGTTCTTCGGCAGTTGCAGGTCGGACCGTCGTCTCGGTCATCCAAGCGGTGTCAGCGGCCTTGGTGCTCCCAACGAGTCGACTGGTTCCTTCGGGGATGTCTTCGTCCCGGTAGAGGTCGAGCTCCTTCGCTAGCTCTGGCTCATAGAACGTGGTTTCGGTGGCGATCACTCGATCCCCGATGGTCTGCGTAACGCGTCGCCGCGCGGTCGATTCGCCTTCCGCCAGGCCGAGCCGCACGGCGACCTCTCGGGGCGGGACAGCCGCCCCGCCCCGGGTCTCCGAGGTCCCGCCTCGCGCCTTAGCCGTGGTGTTGAACATGTCGGCCGGAGCCCGAACTTCCTGCCATGTCGGCCGACTCATGTCGGTGAGCCGGTAGTCCAACACTCGGAGGTCAGCGACCCGTGGCCGTCCGCCCTTCCGGCCATAGATCAGGCCTTCGGCTTTGAGGGTGCTCATCGCCTTGGACACGGTCGAATTGCTGGCGCCAGTCTGACGGATCAGGTCCGCATTCGTCGGGAGCGGATCACCTACGCCCCAGACCCCATCGGCGATCTGGGCTCGAAGCCATTCGGTGATCTGCCGGGCATCCATGCCCCCTGCTGGCTGACGTCCCCGGGGTGGTTGCGTAGTCATGCCCTTCATGCTATCAGGAAATAGCTCTTCAACTATTTCGTGATAGTCCTTGCCAAGGGGCCCTATCGTGATGCAGGCTTTGATCTATCACGAAATAGTCACACCCGGTCCGCCGGGCTATCGAAGGGCAAGAGGAATGACCTACACACGAGACGAGCCGACCGGGGATGACCTCGCCGCAATTGAGGCCGAGTGGCCGCAGATCGCCGCTGAGCGCGACCTGGTCGACGCCGAATGCCGTCTGCTCGCCGACCCGGACGATGCGCTCGCCAAGCGGGCCCACCGCCGGGCCGTGAGTGCGCTCCTGCACCTGATGGTCCAGCAGGTCAACCACGACGCGGGCAAGGCCGCGCCTGTCTACATGCTCACCAACTTTGGCCCGGCCTACCCGGCCGAGGCTGCCTGATTCTCGGAGGTTCCACCCATGGTTACTGCACCTCTCGCCCTCGTCTTGGGCGTCATCTCGTTCTTCATGACCCGGGGCTCTGCCTCGACCATCGCGGGCACGATCGTGAACATCTTGTTCGGGATCGCGCTGGCTTCCACGCTCGTCGGGCCGCCGATGATCGAGGGCCTTGAGGCCGGTTCGAACGCCGTGTTCTCGGGCATCTCCGACGCTGTCAAGGCGGGTCGCTGATGGCTACCGCGTTCGTGGTCGGCGGCGTGGTCGTGCTGATCGCGGAGTGGATCTATTCAGCCCTCACGCGAGACAAGGCCGACGACCTGACCGAGGAGGAACAGGCATGACCGAGGACCGCCAGGACCAGCTGACGCTGTGGCGGCTCCGGACGAGCCAGCCGGGCCTGGTCCACATCGAGGACAAGGCCACCGAGGTCGGGGTGATCACCCTGTGCGGCTTCGAGATCCCGGCCGCTGCCGGGGCCCTGTCCAGCCGTCAGCCCGCTGACCGGGTCCGGAGCCCGTACGCGCCGATGTGTGCGGCCTGTGTGGCCGCGCTGGACCACTTCAGCAAGACCCGCAAGACCAACCCGAACCAGCACTGATCGAGATCTGAGGAGACCCGTCATGAGCAACAAGAACCGAGCCACCAAGCCCATCCGCACGAAGGCCGTCCTGGACCAGGCCGCGTCTGAGAAGGCGGGGGTCTGAGTCATGGCTGTCGAGTACACCGGCCTGTTCGGCCACGGCACGTTGAAGGACACCGCCAAGCACGTCGCCAAGACCAACGGAGCCAAGGTCGCCAAGAAGCTCCCCGGCCGCGCGGACCCGTTCGCCGCGAAGAAGACCAAGTACGGCAAGGCGTCCGATCCGTACCGGAAGAAGAAGCCGGTCAAGCGCACCAACCCCGTCAGCAAGTCCATCTGGTGACAGTCCAAACCACGACAAAGGAGAACCACCTCATGCGATTCAAGAACGCGAAGGAAGCCGCCCAGACGGGCAGGCGTGACGGCAAGACCTACCTCGCCCACCACGGCACCATCAACCGTGCCGAGGTAGCTCGCATCGACCGCGCCGCGAGCAGCGCCAAGACCATGGAAGAGCGCATGTACTGGCTCTCCTACGCCGGTGTCGTCGGGAGGGTCTGATGAGCGGCAAGTACGACAACCGAACCTTCAAGGTCCGTGAGTACACCGGGATGGGCACCGGCAACACGCGCCTCGTTCACGCCGCGATGGTCAAGGCCGTGAAGCCGATGCACTCGGGCCTGTCTGCGATCAGCCTCACGAACGGGGACACGGTCATCAGCCACGACTCCGTACGGCAGATCAAGGCCTTGATGAGGAACGCCTGACCCTTGCCTCCGACCCCCGCCTGATCGAGATCCGAGGAGACATGACGCGCCATGACGGACGAGCCGTGCCAGTCCTGCGAACAGCTTCACCGCGAGCTGCACGCGGAGCGGGAGCGCACCGGGCTGCTGGTCCGGGGTCTGGCCGCCGTGCTGGCTCTGCTCGACAGAGAGCAGGTCGAACCGTCCATGGCTAAGCGCCGCGTGCTCGCGATCGTGCACCACCGCCTCACCCACCTCATGACCCAGACCAACGGAAGGACCAGACGATGACGGACTACTACCCCACGAACGGGACCGCGCCGGACAGCCCGGCCGCCCTGTTCGAGAACCGGATCGGGCTCGCTGAGCCCGACCAGGACGACGCCTACGACGCCGAGCGGGTCGAGGTGTTCGAGGGCGAGGTTCTGGCCGTGGTCGACCACGTCGACACCGCCCGGCCTTTCACCCAGAGCGACCAGGACGACGACACCGAGTCGACCGAGTCCTCCGAGTCGGGCGAACCGGACGACCTGCCCTCCACGCTGACCTGGGCCGCACCTGACCGGGCCGCTGGTGAGCGTGCTCCGATCATCCCGCCGTGGATGCACTCTGCTGAGGCTCGCAAGGCCG
Source organism: Nocardioides sp. NPDC101246 (assembly GCF_044767415.1). NCBI lineage: Bacteria > Bacillati > Actinomycetota > Actinomycetes > Propionibacteriales > Nocardioidaceae > Nocardioides > Nocardioides sp. NPDC101246. The sequence continues at coordinate 50,643 of NZ_JBIWNX010000016.1, read as the reverse complement.
CTGTGCGCCAGGCCCTCTCTGCTGCTGGCTACCACACCGCGTTCCACGCGATCCGGACCCCGGTCTACACCGTGAAGGCGCTGGGCTACTCGGTGGTGGGTTGTGGCCGGATGTCCGGGAAGGTCACTCGGTGGGTGCGTGCCGAGGAGGGCAACTACGAGCTGCGGCAGAAGGCCGCTGAGACCAACGACGCCTACACCTGGCAGGCCCTGAACAAGATCCGGGAGCGTGAGTCCCGGGGCCGCATGTGGGGTCTAGCGCTCGCCACCGCCGCCACCCTGATCGTGGTCGCGATCCTGGCCGTGACCGGCATCCTTGCACCGGTTCTGTGGGCCGCCCTGGCCGCAACGATCGTGGTCACCGCCCGCGCCGGCCGACCGGCCGACAAGCCAATCCTGGGCCGTGTCGCCACGGGTCGCCGGTTCACCCGCCTGACCGGTGACCTGGTTCGCAACTCGCTGGTCTCGCTGGCCGTGCGCGGCATCACCGCCCCGGAGCAGATCGAGTTCTGTCACCCCGGCATCCACCGTGACGGCCCCGGCTGGCTGGCCCGGGTGAACCTGCCCGAGGGTGTCACCTCGGTGAAGGTGCTAGAGCGCCGTGACGGCCTGGCGTCCGCGCTGCGGATCCCGGTCGACCAGGTGTGGCCCTCGGCTGGGCCCGACCACCCCGGCCAGCTCGACCTGTGGGTGGGCTACCAGCCCGCCTCGGAGATGGGCCAGCCGACGTGGTCGCTGGCTGCTGAGAACGCCCGTACCTCGTTCTTCGAGCCCGGTGAGTTCAGCAGCGACGAGCGCTCCCGCCCGATCGAAACCACCCTGTTCCAGCGTTCCTACCTGATCGGTGGCCAGCCCGGTTCGGGCAAGTCCTATGCCGCCCGGGCGCTGATCGCTATCGCGATGCTCGACCCGACCTGTGAGCTGAAGATCGCCGAGTTCAAGGGAACCGGTGACTTCCTCGACCTCGAACCCCTGTGCTCGACCTACGTCGTGGGTGTCGATGACGAAGCGCTGGACCAGGGCGCGGCGATCGGCCGGTGGCTGGTAGTCGAGGCCGAGAAGCGCGGCAAGCGGATCCTGGCCGCCCGCAAGCGTGGCGAGGCCCCTCAGGGCAAGGTCACCCCCGAGCTAGCTGCTAAGCCCGGCTCTGGGCTGCACCCGGTGTGCGTGGTCATCGATGAGGCCCACGAACTGTTCCTCTACTCCCCAGACGCCGCTAGCGACTTCGAGCGCGCGATCAAGCGCCTGCGGGCCCTCGGGATCTGCGTCATCCTCGCCACCCAGATCCCCGACAAGGCCTCCCTGCCCCCGGGCATTACCCGCTGTGTCACCAACCGCTGGTGCCTCTCGGTCGCGGGTCAGGTCGAGAACGACATGATCCTCGGAACCGGTGCCTACAAGCGTGGCCTGACCGGGACCGTCTACCGGCCCGTGTTCGACGCCGGATGGGGCTGCATGACCGGTGGAGCCTCCCCGGTCGCTGCCCGCTCCCAGTTCCCCGCCGATGAGGTCTGGGACTCGATGGTCGCCCGCGCTACCTCGCTGCGCGGTGGGGTTGCGGTGGGTGCGCCGATCGAGACCGCCCCGGCCCGAGACCTGCTCGCCGACCTGACCGAGGTCGCCGCCCCCAACGGCCAGCACTGGTCCAGCGCCGCCGAGGCACTGACCGAGACCTGGCCCGACGCCTACACCCACCTCTCCGCCGACGCCCTGTCCGACATGGCACGCACCGCCGGACTCACCTCGGTCGACGTCAAGATCTCCGGCACCGTCCGCAAGGGCTACCGCCGCGCCGACCTCAACAAGCTCCGCGCCGACCGCGACACCGAGGCCCAGAAGGAGGGGTAGCGCCGGAGGTAGCGGACCACCACCCGGTAGCGAGACCGCTACCACCCCCGCTACCACCAATTCCCGGCCTGACCAGCACAGACGTTCGAAGGTAGCGGGTAGCGACCCGCAGGCCGACCACCCAGAACCCAGCCCAGGAGACAGATTCCATGACACCGCTCACCGTCGCTACCCTCGCCGCCGTCGCGATCGTCGCCGTGGCCACTGGGATCTACGCCACCCTGTGCCGCGAACTGCCCTTCAAGCCCTGCCGTCGCTGCCAGGGCACCGGCTCCCGCACCACCGGGACCGTCTTCCGCAAGCTCCGCGCCTGCCGCACCTGCCGAGGCACCGGCACCCGCCTGAGGACCGGGCGTGCGCTCTACAACCACGCCAAGCGGATCCACACCGAGGCCACCACCACGACCCTGCCGCCCCAGCGCGACCCGCAGCAGCCGCCACACCGCCCCGGCTGGTAACCGCCTCCCACCCCTCGCACGGGCCTACTGGCCCAGGTCCCTACCCGTCCCATGCCCAAAACACCTGATCAGAACAGGAATTACGCCATGAACACCGCTTCCGCTCCCCGCTCCGGCCGCCCCTCTGGCCTCGCTGCTGTCGGCTACGGCCTGACCGGCGTCGGACTCATCCAGGTCGCCGTGACCATTGCCCCGCAGGTCGCCGCGATGATCCCCGCTGCTGGTGGCGCTGCTCCCGCTGTCGGCGTGGCCGTCGCGCTGGCTGCCGATGTTGTGTGGGCCGCTCTGGGCCACACCACCATCCACGCCTACAAGTCCGGCCAGCGCGCCGCCGCGTACGGCTTTGGAGGCGCTACGGCGGTTGCTGTGGCTGTCTCTACGGTCCTGCTGGCTGCTGTCGGTCACATGGGCCCGTGGAGCGCGATTCCCGCGCTTGCTGCCCTGCTGCTGGTCGCAGACGGGATCCGCGACCAGGTGACCGTCTCCCCGGGGACGGCCGCGATCATCCGGGCCCGTACCGCTGAGATCCGCGACCAGCGCGCGCTGGCGGTGATCGAGGCCCGTCACGAGGCCCACATGGAGACCATCACCGGCTACCGCGAGTCGGCCCGACTCGCCGCCCGCACCCACGCCCTGGCCGAGGTCAAGGTGACGGTGGAGAAGGCCGAGAATCGCGCCGCGACCCTGCTCACCAAGTCGGCCGAGAAACACGCTGCCGGGGCCGTGGCCTACCGCGAGCTGATGGGTAGCCGGTCGCCCGTCACCCCCGGCAACGGGGCTGACAGCGAGGGCGACACCGACCCCGACACCACCTCCGCCGACCAGCCCCACGCGATCGCCGCTCCGGCACCGGCTGTCACCGTCCCGCCGACCCTGACTGTCATCCCTGACACCGACGACGACAACACGGACCTGTGCGCGATCTGTGACGAGGCGCTGAGCGAGGACGACGGCGACCAGGTCCACCCCGCTTGCGCCGCCAGCGAGCTGCGGGCGCACGGCTGGCCCGTGCCCGAGGTCGCCGGGCTGATGGCCGTCTCCAACCGGACCGTCCAGCGCTGGACCAATGCCAAGGCCGCAGGTGCCTGATGAGCCGCCCACGCCGCGTACGTCGCCGCTACGTGCAGCGCCGCCCCCACTGGTGGCGCGACCTGATCACCAGCGACTTCTACCTCGCCACCCACGCCTGGGAACTCGACGCCGAGGCCGAATCCCTGGGCTACGCGACCGAACTCGAGGAGTACGCCGCAGAGCACCCCAGACCCACCTTGAAGGGCTTCATGCTCGCCCACGCTCGCCCGGACCGGCACGCACCCGACCAGCACGACGCCGAACACATGATCGAGGAAGGACAGACCGATGACACAGCAGCCTGACACCCTCACCGAGACTCCGACCGGCACCGACGCTCTCACGACCGCTCTGGACTACGCCGCCCGTGGCTGGCGAGTCTTCCCCCTCCTGCCCGGTTCCAAGAAGCCCGCCACCCCCAACCACAAGGCCCGCCACTGCACCGGCACCGACACCTGGTGCCGCACCGGTCACACCGGGTGGGAGCAGCGCGCCACCTCTCGGCCGGACTGGATCACCCCCGCCTGGTCCAGCAACCCCGCATACGGCGTCGGGATCGCCTGTGGACCCTCGCGCCTGGTCGTGGTCGACCTGGACACCCACAAGCCCGGCTCCAAGATCCCCGAGCCCTGGCACCGCTTCGAGATCACGACCGGTGAGGACGTGCTCGACCACCTCGCCGGAGTTCACGGAGGCACCATCACCCCGACCTACACCGTGCGGACCGTCTCCGGTGGAACCCACCTCTACTACGCCGCGCCGGACACCACTCGCCGGTTCACCAACACCGCCGGAAAGATTGGCTGGCTGATCGACACCCGCGCCCACGGTGGCTACGTCGCCGCGCCGCCGACGACCATCGGCACCAGCGCCTACGAGATCACCGATGACCGTCCGCCGGCCGAGCTGCCGATGTTCCTGCTCGACCTCCTCACCCGCGACCAGCGACCGGCACTCAGCACGGCACAGAACGGCCCTCAGCAGCCCGCTAACCAGCCCGTCCGGCCGGTTGGGTCCGGAGAGTCCGTGCACAACGCCTCGGCCTACGTCGACAAGGTGCTCGCCGAGGAGATCGCCGCCCTGCAGGCCGCGCCCGAGGGCGGCCGCAACACCGCGCTGTGGTGCGCGGCCGCCAACGTCGGGAAGTTGGTCCGCCGTGGCCTGATCACCGAGCACGCCGCCCTTGACGCCCTGCTCACCGCCGCCGCCGGACACATCGCCGCTGGCGCCTACAGCCCCCACGACGCGGAGAACAGCATCCGCTCCGGGTTCCACCGCGCCGCCACCCGGACCGCCGCATGAGCACCGACCAACCAGACGGACCAGACCAGGCCGCACCCGACCCGGAGGAGACCAACATGAGCAACGACACCAGCACCGACCAGGACCAGAACGGCCCGCTCACCGCGGCCGACTTCGACGCCGACGCCGGAGAGCTGCTGCTCACCGAGATCCGCGAAGCGCTGGCCCGCTACGTGATCCTCCCTGACGAGCACTCCGCGACCGGGGTCGTGCTCTGGATCGCCGCAACCCATGCGGTCCCGGCCTGGGCGCACGCCGCCCGGCTGGTCATCCGCGCCCCGGAGAAGCGGTGCGGGAAGTCGCGGCTGCTCGACCTGGTCGAGGCGATGTGCCATGACCCGCTGCTCACCGTGAACGCCTCCCCGAGTGCGGTGTTCCGCTCGATCGGGATGAAGAAGAACAACCCGCCCACGATCCTGCTGGACGAGGCCGACACCGTCTTCGGGCCCAAGGCTGGCGACAACGAGGACCTGCGCGGGCTGCTCAACGCTGGCCACCAGCGCAACCGGCCCTCGATCCGCTACAACGCCGCCGCTGGCTACGTCGAGAAGCTCGAAACGTTCTCCATGGCCGCCCTCGCCGGGATCGGTGCCATGCCCGACACCATCGAGGACCGCGCCGTGGTCATCCGGATGCGCCGCCGCGCCCCGGGTGAGTCGGTCGCGCCGTACCGAACCCGCCGTGATGGTCCAGCCCTCGACAACCTCCGCACCCGGCTGAACCAGTGGGTGAGGGCCCATCTCGATCACCTCGGCACCGCCATGCCGGACATGCCGGTCGAGGACCGCGCGGCCGACACCTGGGAGCCGCTGATCGCCCTGGCCGACCTCGCCGGAGGCCCGTGGCCCGACCTCGCCCGCGACGCCTGCATCACGCTAACCGAGACCCGCGACGCCAACGCACAGACCACCCTCCAAACGCGCCTGCTGAACGACTGCCGGGCCGCGTTCGGCGACGCCGAGGCACTGCCCACCACCGTTCTGCTCGAACGGCTCCACGCGGACCCTGAGGCCCCCTGGGCGACCTACCAGAACAACGGCCTGACCGCGATGAAGCTCGGATTCCTGCTCCGTGACTTCGACATCCGTTCCGACACCATCCGGTTCGCGGGCAGTCAGGCCAAGGGCTACCGCACCACCACGTTCGCCGATGCCTGGGCTCGCTACTGCACCCCAACGTGCGTGGTCTGCCACCTGCCGATGACCCACGACGACGGCACCCACACCCACCCAACCTGCGACCCGGAAGAGGCCAACCGATGAGCACCGCGACCACGGGTTTGGGGGCCCAAGCCGTACCAGCCGTACCAGCCGTACCAAGACGATGTTTCCCCAGGTCAGACCGCGATTTCCGGTGGTACGGCTTGAAAAATCGGCCCGTACCAAAGCCGTACCAAAATCCCCAAGCCGTACCAGCCGTACCAAAGCCGTACCACCACAAAACAGCATCTGACCAGCCTAAACACGTGTTTGGTACGGCTGGTACGGCTGGTACGGCTTACCCCCTCCCAACCCGCTCCACTCACTCTCACGCGACGCGCGACATGGAGGCCGGACGATGACCACGACGACCCACACCAAGCACCTGACCATCGCCGACCTGTGCGACGAACTCGGCGTTGCTCGCTCGACCTTCTACGACTGGCGCGCCGCCAAGAAGGCACCACGCTGCATCAAGTTGCCGAACGGCGAAATCCGGATTCGGCGGACCGACCTGGACCGCTGGCTCGAAGGCCTGGAGGACGCAGCATGACGAACGATGCACTGTCGTACGACGTACGCATCTACAAGATCGAGACCCGCAAGCGAACGAAGGTGACGAACTACCGCACCCGCTGGTCGGTCAATGGCGAGCGGTTCGGGGAGCCGTTCGCAACCAGGAAGCTGGCCGAGTCGTACCGCTCCGCTCTCCAGCAAGCGGCGAGTCGCGGCGAGGCGTTCGATACCAGGTCCGGACTTCCTAGGTCGCTCGGCGTAGCACGCGCCGGGCGCACCTGGGTCGAGGTCGCGCGGGAGTTCATCGATGACCGCTGGGAGGACTTCGCACCCCGCCACCGCAAGAGCACGGCCGAAGGACTGGTCACGCTCACCTGTGCCCTGGTCAAGGAAGGCAAGACACCACCGGACGACCGCGCGCTCCGCCAGGCCCTGAAGTACTGGGAGTTCAACACTGCAGCGCGGACCACCGCCGACGACCCGCCCGACGAGCACCGCGAGGCAGTGCGCTGGATCTCCGAGAACTCCCGCCCGGTGTCGTACCTCAACGAACTCGATGGCGTGAAGGCCGCCATCGATGCCCTGTCCCGGAAGCTCGACGGAAGCAAAGCAGCCAAGTCAACGATCGCCCGCAAGCGAGCTGCACTGTCCGGAGTCTTGAACTTCGCAGTCGAACGCGACTACCTGGAGAAGAACCTCATGAGCCACGTACGCACTCCACGCCGCCCGAACGCCGACGCCATCGATCCGGGCGTGGTCGTCAACCCCGACCAGGCCCGAGCACTGCTCGATGCTGTGCTGACGATCGACCCGACGTTGCACGCACTGTTCGCGGCCAGTTACTACGCCGGCCTACGGCCCGCCGAGGCTCGAAACCTCCGCGAGGGGGACCTGAAACTCCCTGAGGCGGGATGGGGCGAGATCATCCTCCGCAAGGGTTACCAGGAGTCTGGTTCAGCATGGACCGACGACGGGAAGCGCGGAGAGGAGCGCGGTCTCAAGCACCGGGATGAGGACACGACTCGACCAGTGCCCGCACACCCCGACCTGGTGAAGGCGCTGCGTCGCCACCTCGATGAGCACGGGACCGGGGTCGAGGGACGACTGTTCGTGACCCGCGTCGGGCGCGGCGGCAAGGGAGGTGTCCCGCTGCCGCCGCCCTACCAGAACCCCGTGAACCAGAAGACCGTGTACCGCGCCTGGGAGAGCGCTCGTGCCGAAGCGTTGAAGCCGCGACAGTACGCGTCGGCGCTGGCTCGCACGCCGTACGACCTCCGGCACGCCTGCGTCTCGACCTGGCTAAGCGCTGGGGTCGACGCCACCCAGGTAGCGAAGTGGGCCGGACACAGCGTCGCCGTGCTGCTGCGGGTCTACGCCGCATGCCTGGACGACACCGAGAACGCGGCAAAGGCCCGCATCGAGCAGGCGATGAAGACCGACCCCGACGCATAGGCGAGTTCCGGGGGCACACCGGGGGCACAGATGCCCGTAGACAGCCGGACGTTGCCGGACATAGCCGGACAAGCGAAACACCCCGGTGGCCAGCGTTTCCGCTGGTCACCGGGGTGTTCTCCCAGGCGTGGCAGATGAAGGATTCGAACCTTCGAAGGCAAAGCCGACGGATTTACAGTCCGCTCCCATTGGCCGCTCGGGCAATCTGCCTGGGTTGTTCGCGCGCCCCCGTGAAGGGGATCGCGACAGCAATAGACAATAGCGCAGGGCCTGGCGGCGTACGAAAACGGGACGAGGTCCTAGGGTGAGACACCACAGACCTGGACAGAAGCTAGAGGAGAGAGTCATGGCTGACTCGTCGTTCGACATCGTGAGCAAGATCGACCGCCAGGAGGTCGACAACGCACTGAGCCAGACTGCGCGGGAGGTCTCGACGCGGTTCGACTTCAAGGGGACCAACGCGACCATCGAGTGGAGCGGCGATCAGGCGATCGAGATCTCCGCCTCCGCGGACGACCGCGCCAGCGCGGTCCTCTCGGTCTTCCAGGACAAGCTGATCAAGCGCCAGCAGTCGCTGAAGATCCTCGACGCCAGCGAGCCGCGCCAGTCCGGCCAGCAGTCGAAGATCTCGGTCGCGCTCAAGGAGGGCATCTCCTCCGAGGATGCCAAGAAGATCTCCAAGCTGATCCGCGACGAGGGCCCCAAGGGCGTCAAGGCGCAGATCCAGGGCGACGAGCTCCGCGTCTCCTCCAAGAAGCGCGACGACCTGCAGACCGTGATCTCGCTGGTCAAGGGCCAGGACTACGACTTCGCGGTGCAGTTCATCAACTACCGCTGAGCTCGTGGCCTACGAGCACCCGAAGGCCACCGCAGAGATCGACGCCCCGATCGAGGCGGTGTGGCGGGTGATGGTCGAGACCGAGTCGTACGCCGCCTGGAACCCGTTCGTCGTCCGCGCCGAGACTGCGCAGCCGGCTGCGGTGGGCAACCCGATCGTGCTGCACGTGACCTGGGCGAACGGCGGCCGCGCCCGCTCGCCGGAGCGGATCTCGGCGCTCGACGCTCCGGTCGTCGGCGAGGACGGGGTCGGGGTTGCGTACCTGGCCTATGTCTATGAGGGCTGGCCGGCGCGGCTCGGCCTGGTCCGCGGCGTACGTCACCAGCGGCTGACCCAGCGACCCGGCGGGCCGACGCGCTACGAGACGGTCGAGGAGTTCTCCGGGCCGCTGGTCGGGCTGGCCGGGCCCGCGCGAGTTGCCGACGGGTTCCGGCGGCATGCCGCGGCCCTCAAGACGCGCGCCGAGACGCTCGTGAATGAAAGTGGACTTGACCACTAGATTGAGCGAAATTCTGCATTCATCTGCAAGAATGTGGCCGTGCGAGTATCTGCCAAGTCCGACTACGCCCTCCGCGCCCTCATCGAGATGGCCGCGCGCGAGGACGGAAAAGCTGTCAGCGCCGAGGAGCTCGGCCGCGCCCAGGAGATCCCGCACGGGTTCCTGCAGGCGATCCTCGCCGACCTCCGCAAGGCCGGCGTCGTCATCTCACAGCGCGGCCAGTCCGGCGGTTGGCGCCTGGCCCGCAAGGCGTCGGACGTGTCCGTCGCCGACGTGATCCGCGCCGTCGACGGTCCGCTGGTCTCGGTCTACGGGCTGCGCCCCGAGGGCGTCACGTACAACGAGCGCGCCGACGTCCTCCAGCACGTGTGGATCGCCGCCCGCGACTCGCTGCGCGAGGTCTTCGAGAAGGTCTCCATCGCCGAGCTCGCCTCCCGCGAGCTGCCCGACGAGGTCACCACGCGCACCGCGCGCGACGAGGCCTGGCTGCCTCACTGAGCGGTCGGTTCCTCCGGAACGGTATGCAGCAAAAGGCTCACATCCCCCGCGGAACTCCGCACGGGATGTGAGCCTTTTCCTGCATACCTCGACGAAGGAACAGCCCCTACGCCGCCGGCGAAGGCGCCGGCATCGTGTACGCCCCCGGCGTCGGCGTGACGAACACGTTGGCGCCCTCCTCGAGCCGTAGAGCCCGGGCATGCGTACGCGTCAGCTCGGCGGTCACGACCTCACCGTCGTCGGTGAGAACCGTGAGGCGCACCTCGAACCCGATCCGCAGGACGCGCGAGATGGTGCCCTCGAGCGAGTGCTCGGAGATCGGGGACGGGGTCACCTCGACGTCATGGGGCCGGATCAAGGAACCGCCCAGGGTGGTCACGTCGCCGAGGAACGACATCACGAAGTCGTTGGCGGGCTGGTCGTAGAGCTGCTCGGGGGTGCCGATCTGCTCGATGCCGCCCTGGTTGACGACCACGATCTCGTCGGCGACCTCGAGGGCCTCCTCCTGGTCGTGGGTCACGAAGACGGTGGTCACGTGCACCTCGTCGTGGAGCCGTCGCAGCCAGTCACGCAGCTCCTTGCGTACCTTCGCGTCCAGGGCCCCGAACGGCTCGTCGAGCAACAGCACGGACGGCTCGATCGCGAGCGCTCGCGCCAACGCCATCCGCTGTCGCTGGCCGCCGGAGAGCTGCGAGGGCAGGCGGTTGGCGAACTGCGAGAGGTGGACGAGCTCGAGCAGCTCCCCGACCTTCTTGGCGACCTCGGCCTTGGGACGCTTGCGGATCTCCAGCCCGAAGGCGACGTTCTTGGCCACCGAGAGGTGCTTGAACGCGGCGTAGTGCTGGAAGACGAAGCCGACGTTGCGCTTCTGGACCGGCAGCGAGGTCGCCTCGACGCCCTCGATGCTGATCGTGCCCGTGTCGGGGGTCTCCAGCCCGGCGATGACCCGCAGCAGCGTGGTCTTGCCGCCGCCGGAGGGCCCGAGCAGGGCCGTCAGCTGCCCGGTCGGGATGGTCAGGTTGATGTCCTCCAGCGCCACGAAGTCGCCGTAACGCTTGTTGACACCACTTACTTCGATGCTCATGGGATGTGTCCTTTCACCGTACGCGCGCACCGCGGGCGCGCAGCACGAAGACGATGAGGATGCAGATGACCGAGACGCTGGCCAGGAGGAAGGCGACGGCGTACGCGCCCTGCTGGTCGAAGTTGAGGTACTTCTCCTCGACCGCGAGGGTGGCGGTGCGGGTCTGGCCGAGCACGTTGCCGGAGACGACCTTGACCGCACCGAACTCGCCCAGCGAGCGGGCCAGGGTGAGCACGACGCCGTAGATGACGGCCCATTTGATGCCCGGGAGGGTGATCCGCCAGAAGGTCTGCCAGCTGCCTGCGCCCAGCGACGCGGCGGCCTGCTCCTGCTCGGTGCCGATCTCCTCCAGCACCGGGATGACCTCGCGGATCACCAGCGGCAGCGACACGAACGCGGTCGCCATGATGATGCCGGGCGTCGAGAAGATGACCTGGATCCCGGCCGACTCGAGCGTCGGCCCGAACCAGCCGTCGCGGCCGCCGTAGACCAGCACGAGCGCGAGGCCCACGACGATCGGCGAGACCGAGAGCGGCAGGTCGATCATCGCGCTCAGGACGCGCTTGCCGGGAAATTCGGTACGCACCAGCAGCAGCGAGATCGAGACCCCGAAGAGCAGGTTGATCAGCGTCGCGACGACCGCGGCCACGCAGGTCAACTGGATCGCATGCATCATCTGCGGGTCGTTGAAGATCTCGGTGAACGCCTCGGTCGTGAACCCGACATCGGGCACGTGGAAGGCGTTCCAGGCGACCAGGACGACCGGCCAGGCCACCAGCAGCCCGAGGTAGGCGATGACGATGATGCGGAGGACGTACGTCAACGGGGTGCGCGGAGCACGACGGGTCTCAGCCACGGCGGACCATCCTCCTCTGGACCAGGTCGAGGACGACGATGACGGCCAGCGAGACTGCCAGCAGCATCGCCGCGATCGCGGCCGCGCCCTCCGGGTTGTCGTTCTCGATCGCGGACAGGATCCGCACCGAGGCGACCTCGGACTTGAACGGCAGGTTGCCCGAGAGCAGGACCAGGGAGCCGTACTCCCCCATCCCGCGCGCGAAGGAGAGTGCCGCGCCCGCCGCGATGGCCGGGGTCAGCGAGGGCAGGATGATCCGCCAGAACGTGGTGAACCGGGAGGCCCCCAGAGAGGCCGCGGCCTCTTCCACGTCGGCGTCCAGCTCCTCGAGGACGGGCTGCACCATGCGTACGACGAAGGGCAGCGTCACGAACGCGAGGGCGAGGTAGACCGACGTCGACGTGTTCGCCCAGTGCAGGCCGAGGGGTGACTCGGCGCCGTAGAGGGAGAGCAGCACGAGGCCGGCGACGATTGTCGGCAGTGCGAACGGGATGTCGATGATCACCTCGAGCAGGCCCTTGCCCCAGAACTTGTCACGGACCAGGACCCAGGCGATGACCGTGCCGATGACGACGTTGATCAGGGTGACCACGATCGCCGCACGGATCGTCAGCAGGATCGCCGACGCGGTCTGCTCGTTGGTGAGCTGGTCGGCGAAGGCGGACCAGCCGCCGCTGGAGGCGGTGATGATCACCGCCACCAGCGGGATGAGGACGAGCAGGCTGAACCAGAGCATCGTGATGCCGAGCCCGATGCCGCTGGTCCTTGTCAGAGTGGTGGCCGGCCGGCTGCGACGTGTCGGACGTGGGGCAGCCGGCCCGGCCGTAGGGATGGTTGTCGTCATGACCGGACTACTGCGAGGCCTTGCCGGACTTGGCGATGGAGTCGGTCACGATGCCGAGCTCCTCGCCGTCCTCACCGGTGCCGAAGAGCTTCTCCTTGACGCCCGACCAGTCGCGGCCGCCGAAGTCGTTCTCCAGGGTGAGCAGCTGCTTCGGAGCCGGGAACGGGTCGGCCGGGTCCTTGGCACCCTTGATGTCCTCGGGCTTCAGGCCGATCGCGTCCCAGTCGACGACGCCGGGCTCGGCGGTGTTGACCGGGCGGAATCCGGTCAGCGCGAACTGCTTCTGACCGCCCTGGGGGTCGAGGACGAAGTCGAGCCAGTCCTGGGACGGCTTGGAGGAGTCCTTGAGGATGGCGCCGGGGTTCTCGATCAGAACGGTGGAGTCCGGGATGATGTAGTCGAAGCCCTCGCCCTGCTGAGCCGCGAGGATCGCCTCGTTCTCGTACGCGAGCAGCACGTCGCCGGTGCCGCCGAGGAAGGCGGTCGTGGCGTCGCGGCCCGAGTTGGTCAGGGTGACGACGTTCTTGAAGAGCTTGTCGAGGTACGCCTTGCCCTCCTCCTCGGTGCCGCCGTTCTTCACGACCGAGCCCCAGGCGGCCAGCGCGTTCCAGCGCGCGGCGCCGGAGGAGGCCGGGTTGGCCGTGACCACCCCGACGCCGGGCTTGATCAGGTCATCCCAGCCCTGGATGTTCTTCGGGTTGCCCTCACGGACACCGAGCACGACGATCGAGCTCGACACGATGCCCTTGTTGTCGCCGTCGTCCCAGGACGCGTCGACGAGGCCGGCCTTCTCCAGGCGCTGTACGTCGGTGCCGACGGACAGGTGGACGTAGTCGGCCTTCAGACCCGACTCGACCGCACGGCTCTGGTCGCCCGAGGCGCCGTAGGAGGTCTCGAAGGTGACGCCCTCGCCCTCGGGGGTCTTGTTGAACTCCTTGGCGATCGCCTTGTTGGCCGTCTCGGGGACGGCGAAGCCGACGATGGAGATCGACTCCGCGTCACTGTCGCCGCCGGAGCCACCGCACGCGGTCAAGGTCAGGATGCTCGCAGCGGCCAATGCCACTGCAACCTTGATCTTCTTCATCTGGTTCCTCACTTCTGCCCTGCCGAGTCAAGGTCGATCGGGTTACGAATGTCGAGGAGAATACTTGAATTAACCGACTGAATGTGAAAACACACGATCGGTCCGATCCTTGGACGACACCCCGCCCGTCTCGACCGACCTGAGTGACGTCTCGGCTAGGCGCCGGTGGTGCTCAGCGGGGCGACGCTCGCGCGCAGGACCTTGCGGCGGTGGTGAACAGCCTCGGCGCTGAAGATGATCAGCGCGATCCAGACGATCGCGAAACCGGCCCAACGGCCGGGAGGCATCGCCTCGTGGGCGATGAAGACGCCGACGGCGAACTGCAGGATCGGCGCGAGGTACTGGAGCAGCCCGATCGTCACCATCGGCACCCGGATGGCGGCCGCACCGAAGCAGGCCAGCGGCACGACGGTGATGATGCCGAGGCTGATCAGGAGGAGTACGTGCACGACGCCGTGGCCGACGAGCGTGCCGTTCCCGGTGGCTTGGAGAGCGACGATCAGGGCGACCGCGAACGGCGCGGTCACGGCGGTCTCGACGGCCAGCGACTCGAACGGACCCACCCCGGCGCTCTTCTTCAACAGCCCGTAGGTGCCGAACGAGAACGCCAGGATCAGGGCGACCCACGGCAGCCGGCCGTAGTCGATGGTGAGCACGATGACGGACACGAACGCGATCCCGAGCGCCACCCACTGCAGCTTCCGCATCCGCTCGCGCAGGATGATCACGCCCATCAGCATCGTGACCAGCGGGTTGGTGAAGTAGCCCAGGCTCGTCTCCACGATCCGCCCGTTGTTGACGCCCCAGATGTACGTCACCCAGTTGATCGAGATCACCGCGGCGGCCGCGGTCAGCAGCACGAGCTTGCGCCGGTCGCACAGGATCGCCGCCACCTGCTTGCGGCGCCCCACGATCAGCACCAGCGCCGCCGCGACCACCAGCGACCACAGGATCCGGTGTCCCAGGATCTCCCAGGCTCCGGCCGGCTCCAGGAGCGGGAAGTAGAGCGGGAACGCACCCCACATGACGTACGCCGCGGCGCCGAACATCACTCCACGCCGCTGCTCACTCACAGCCTTACGTTACCGCTCCGGGTATGCACTTCTTTACCCGAGGCCGAAGGTCGAGACCTGCCGAGACGTCACTCGCGTCGGCCGAGTTGGCACGTGGGCGCCAACTCGGCCGGCGTACGTGCCAACTTGGCCGACGTAGGTGACGCCTCGGCCGACGTAGGTGACGCCTCGGCTGGTCCGGTCAGACGGAGCGGACGGCGACGATGTCGGCGAAGGCCTCGAGCGCCTTGCGGACAGGGCCCTCGGGGAGTGGCGCGAGGGCGGCCTTGGCCTCCTCGGCGCGGGCCTGGACGTAGTCGCGAGCCTCGGCCAGCGCCGGGTGGGCGCGGAGGAGGGTGACGCACTCGGCCAGAGCCGCGTCGTCGGTGAGGTCGCTGTCGAGCAGTTCCAGGAGCCGAGCGTCGCCAGTGTCGGTGGAACGGCGGGCCAGCAGGACAGGGAGCGTGGGGACACCTTCGCGTAGATCGGTGCCCGGGGTCTTGCCGGACTCGTCCGAGGCGATGTCGAGGATGTCGTCGGAGAGCTGGAAGGCGACACCGACGATGTCGCCGTAGGCGATCAGCGCGTCCTGGATCGACTTGTCGGCCCCGGCGAAGAGCGCACCGTAGAGCGCCGAGGTGGCGATCAGGACGCCGGTCTTCCCGGCCAGCACCTCGAGGTGGTGGTCGACCGGGTCGACACCCTCGGCGGGCGCGACACCCTCGAGGATCTGGCCCTCGACCAGCTTCGCGAAGGTGGCCGCCTGGATGCGTACGGCCTCCGGGCCCAGCTCGGCCGTCAGCGACGAGGAGCGGGCGAAGAGGAAGTCGCCGGTCAGGATGGCGACGTGGTTGTCGAAGCGGGCGTTGGCGGTGTCCTCACCGCGGCGCAGGAGGGCCTCGTCCATGACGTCGTCGTGGTAGAGCGAGGCCTGGTGGGTGAGCTCGACGACGCAGGCGGCGGTGATGACCTCGTCGGAGAGCGTGTCCGGGCCACACTCGGCGGCCAGCAGCACCAGCAGCGGCCGGAACCGCTTGCCGCCGGCCTCCAACAGATGCGACGCCGCTTCCGTGACGAACGGGGAGCTGCTGCGGGCGTAACCCGCCAGCTTCTCCTCCACGATCGCCATCCGAGCGCGCAGCCGCTGCTCGAGCTCGGGATCGGTGATCGGGAGGGCGAGTTCAGGGGCTCGGTCGGTGGGTGCGCTGGTGCTCACCCGATGAATCCTCCCGCATCCACCAACAGGCTGAGCACAGGGCCCGGAATTACACCCAACAAGACGGTGGCGACAGCGCTCAGTGCGATCACGACGGTGGTGGCGTACGAAGGGGTCACGACCGCGGCCGCATCCTCACGCGGGTCGGTGAAGAACATGACCATGATCATGCGGACGTAGAAGAAGATCGCGATGATGCTCGAGCCGATCGCGACCGCGACGACCGGCCACTGACCGGCGCCCAGCGCGGCGGCGAAGACGCCCCACTTTCCGATGAATCCGGCGGTCAGCGGCAGCCCGGCCATCGACAGCAGGAAGACGGCGAAGGTCGCCGCGACCCACGGGTTGGACCGGCCCAGGCCGGCCCAGCGCTCCAGCGAGCCGACCTCGCCGTTGGGCCCTCGCACCAGGGAGACGATCGCGAAGGCGCCGAGGGTCGCGAACCCGTAGGCGGTCAGGTAGAAGAGCACCGCCTGGGTGGAGCCGAAGGCGTCGGTCTGCACACCGAGGAGGCCGGTCAGCAGGAAGCCGGTGTGAGCGACGGCGGAGTAGCCGAGCATCCGCTTCACATCGGTCTGGACCACCGCAAAGGAAGCGCCCAGCAGCATCGTCAGCACCGCGATGACGCCGATCGCCGGACGCCAGATGTCGCCCTCCGCGCCGAAGGCGACGTAGAAGAGCCGGAGCATCGCGGCGAACGCGGCGATCTTGGTGGCCGCGCTCATCCAGGCGGTGACCGGTGTCGGGGCGCCCTGGTAGACGTCGGGGGTCCAGGAGTGGAACGGCACCGCGCCGGTCTTGAAGAGCAGGCCGACGGCCATCAGGCCGATCCCGAGGAGCAGGAGCGGGCTGGAGCCTTCCTCGGCCGCCACGTCTCCGATGGAAGCCAGCGACATCGACCCGGCGAAGCCGTAGACCAGGGCGAGACCGTAGAGGAAGATGCCGGAGGAGAACGCGCCGAGCAGGAAGTACTTCAGCGCCGCTTCCTGGGAGAGCAGCCGGCGACGCCGCGCCAGGCCGGTCAGCAGGTAGAGCGGCAGGGACAGCACCTCGAGGGCCACGAAGAGCATCAGCAGGTCGCCGGAGATGCAGAAGAGCATCATCCCGCCGACCGCGAACATCATCAGCGGGTAGACCTCGGTGTGCTCCAGTCCCCGCTGGGAGGCGGTGCGCTCGGCCGGTGTGCCCGGCAGGGCCGCGGCCTGACCGGCGAAGGCGCTCACCCCGTTGTCGAGACGTCGCTCGGCGAAGAGCGCGACGCCGCCGAGCGAGACCAGCAGCACCAGCCCCTGGGAGAAGACCCCCGGACCGTCGACGATGAGGGCACCCTCACCCGTCGAGGCACCGAGGCTGGAACCGGCGCCGACGGCGACGGTCCCGGCGAGCGCCGCGACCAGACCCGCCAACGCCAGCGAGACCTGGGTGTTGAACCGCGCGGCGCGCGGCGCGAAGGCCTCGACCACGACACCGGCGCACGCCACGGCCAGCACCAGCAGGACCGGCCAGAGGGTGGCGTACGAAATTCCGGGGGACTCGAACATCGCGTCACTCACCTGCCTGGATCACATTGACGAGAGGCTCCACGACCGGCGACGCCGCCGAGATCAGCGGTCCGGGGACGAAGCCGAAGAAGAGAAGGGCGACGAGAAGAGGAGCGACGACGCCGATCTCCCGCCGGTCGAGGTCGGAGACCGGTCTGGAGAGCTGAGCGGGTCCGGTGAAGATCCGCTGGTAGGCCCACAGCACGTAGATCGCGGCGAGCACGATCGCGCTGACCGCGATGACACCGACCAGCCAGTGGTAGTCGAAGGCGCTGATCAGGACCAGGATCTCGGAGACGAACTGGCTCAGGCCGGGCAGACCGGCGGTCGCCAGACCGGCGATCAGGAACGAGCCGGCGAGCACCGGGGTCGCCTTCTCCAGCCCCCGCATCGACGAGATCGAGGCCGTGCCCTTGCGGGCGATCAGGAAGCCGGCGATCAGGAACATCGCCGCGGTCGCGACACCGTGGTTGACCATGTAGAGCATCGCCCCGACCAGGCCCTCGCGGGTCGCCGCGAAGATGCCGAGGGTGATCAGCCCGAAGTGCGACAGGGAGGTCAGACCGATCAGGCGGAGCAGGTCGTCCTGCCCGATCGCCAGCACCGCGCCGTAGACGATCGAGATCAGCGCCAGCACCACCACGACCGGCGTCGCCCAGGCGGACGCCTCCGGCACCAGACCCAGGCAGAGCCGGATCATGCCGAAGGTGCCGATCTTGTCGAGGACGCACACCAGGAGCACCGAGGTCGGCGTGGTCGCCTGCTCGGTCGTGTCGGCCAGCCAGGTGTGCACCGGGAACAGCGGCGCCTTGACCGCGAACGCGATGAACATCGCCACGAAGATCCAGCGCTCGGCGTTGGTGCCGATGTCGAGCTGGGCGAGGTCGCTGATCAGGTAGGACGGCGAACCGGCCTCCGAGGAGACCACGAAGAAGCCGATCAGCGCACCGAGCAGCACCAGCCCGCCGCCGAGCTGGAACATCAGGAACTTGAGCGCGGCCCGGGCCCGGTTGGGTCCACCGTGCTGGCCGATCATGAAGTACGCCGGGATCAGCGTCGCCTCGAAGGCGATGTAGAAGAGGAAGAGATCGCCGGCGGTGAAGGTGAGCAGCGCGAAGGCCTCCAGGGCCAGCGCCCAGGCGTACCACCGCTTGTCGTGGTCCTTGACCGCCGCGACCATCACGAGCGGCACCAGGACGACGGTCAGCATCACCATCAGCTTGCCGAAGCCGTCCATCTCGAGCGCCCAGTGGACGCCGAGCGGCTCGATCCAGACGAGATCGGTGTCGGGGGCCGTGAACATCGTGACGATGCCGGCGATCAGGGTGGCGAGCGCGAAGCCGAAAGCCCACGCCTTGGGCCGCGCCGGCATCACCGCGGTGATCAGCGCACCCGCGAACGGGACGAGGACGAGGATTGTCAGCAAGTCAGCTCACCACGATCAGGGCCAGGGCAACGAGAACCGTGCCACCGAGGACGGAGAGGGCATACGAACGTACGTAGCCGGTCTGTGCCTTGCGGAGCTCACCGGCGATCGCCGCGAGGGCGATCGGGCCACCGCTCATCAGGCCGTCGACGGCGTACTTGTCGGTCGCGAGAGTGCCGCGGACGACCGCCATCCCGGGCGGCACCACGACGTCCTCGACGTGCGGGACGGGCAGGTAGGGAGTCGGCGCGGTCGTGACCGGGCGACGTCCGAAGACGAACCCGGCGGCCGCGACCCCGATCGCGACGACCAGCACCGCGAGGACGGAGGTCGCCCAGACCGGGAGCGGGCCGTGGTGCTCGACGTGGCCCATCGCGACCACCGGCTCGAGCCAGTGCTCGATCCAGCCGCCGAGCGCGAAGACGCCACCGAGGACCGACAGCGCCGCGAGGACGACGAGCGGACCGGTCATGATCCGCGGCGACTCGTGCGGATGTACGCCCTCGGGCCAGCGCTTGCGGCCGAAGAAGGCGAGCATCATCAGGCGGGTCATGTAGAACGCGGTCACACCGGCGGCCAGGAGGGCGATGGTGCCGACCAGCCAGCTGTCGGCGAAGGCGACCTCGAGGATCTTGTCCTTGGACCAGAAGCCGGCGAACCCGGGGAACCCGATGATGGCCAGGTAGCCCATCGAGAAGGTGAGGAACGTGACCGGCATCGCCCGACTCAGGGCGCCGTAGTGCTTGAGGTTCACGTCGTCGTTCATGCCGTGCATCACCGACCCGGCACCCAGGAACATGTTGGCCTTGAAGAAGCCGTGGGTGAGCAGGTGGAAGATCGCGAAGGCGTAGCCCGGCCCGCCCAGCCCGGCGGCGAGCATCATGTAGCCGATCTGGCTCATCGTCGAGCCGGCCAAGACCTTCTTGATGTCGTCCTTCACACAGCTGACCGCGGCACCCCAGATGATCGTCACCAGAGCGACGACCACGACGGCGGTCGAGGCGGCCTCGGCGGCGTCGAAGATCGCGCTGCTCCGGACGATGAGGTAGACGCCCGCGGTCACCATCGTCGCCGCGTGGATCAGCGCCGAGACCGGGGTCGGGCCCTCCATCGCGTCCAGCAGCCAGCCCTGCAGCGGCACCTGGGCGGACTTTCCGCAGGCTCCGATCAGCAGCAGGATGCCGAGCCAGTTGAGGGTGGTCGTGGTGGTGTCGCTGATGTCGATCGCGGTGAAGGACGTCGACCCGAAGGTGACGAAGCAGAGCGCGATCGCCAGGCTCAGGCCCATGTCGCCGACGCGGTTCATCACGAAGGCCTTCTTGGCGGCGGCGGCCGCGGACGGCTTGTACTGCCAGAAGCCGATCAGCAGGTAGGACGCCAGGCCGACGCCCTCCCAGCCGAGGAAGAGGCCGACGTAGTTCTCCGCCAGCACCAGCATCAGCATCGCGGCGAGGAAGAGGTTGAGGTAGCCGAAGAATCGGGTGCGCCGCTCGTCGTCGGCCATGTAGCCGACCGAGTAGATGTGGATCAGCGTGCCGACACCGGTGATGAGCAGCAGGAACAGGCTGGAGAGCTGGTCGTAGAGCAGGTCGAAGCCCACATCGAGGGAGCCGGTGTCGAACCAGGTGTAGAGGTGCTGGACGACCTGCCGGCTCTCCTCGTCGCGGCCGAGGGCGGCGATGAAGAGGACCACGCTGAGCACGAAGGAGGCTCCGGCGAGCCCGACCGCGAGCCAGTGCCCCACCCGGTCGAAGAGCGCCGGGGCCAGCGGCCGCCCGATCAGGATCAGGGCAGCACCGGCGAGGGGCAGCGCGATGACCAGCCAGATCAGCGTGAAGACGCCGCTGGCCTCGACAGGATTTACCACTTGAGCATCCTTGGCTCGTCGACCGAAGCCGTGTTTCTGGTGCGGAAGATGGTCATGATGATCGCCAGCCCGACGACCACCTCAGCGGCCGCGACGACCATCACAAAGAACGCGGTCACCTGCCCGTCGAGGTTGCCGTGCATCCGGCTGAACGCCACCAGGGCCAGGTTGGCCGCGTTGAGCATCAGCTCGACGCACATGAAGACGACGATCGCGTTTCGCCTGGTCAGCACGCCGATCGTGCCGATCGTGAAGAGGATGGCGGACAAGATGACGTACGCCGTGGTGTTGTCTGTCATTCGCCCTGCCCCTCGTCAGCCGATCCGTTCGAGTTGCCTCCGGCGAGGATCGCCGGGACCGACTTCGTGCTCTGCGACCCGTCCGGCAGCAGCGCCGGGGTGTCGTTGCTGTTGTGCCGCGCGAACGTGCCCGGTGGGGGCAGCGGGCCGAGGTGCTTGCCGCTCTTCGCGTAGTCGGCGACCCGCTTCTGGGCCAGATCGGTCTGGCTCTGCTTCGGGTCGATCCGCTCGCGGTGGGCCAGCACCATCGCGCCGATCGCGGCGGTGATCAGCAGCGCACTGGTCGCCTCGAAGGCGATCACGTAGCGCGAGAAGAGGAGGTCGGCGAGGCGTTGTACGTTGCCGCCCTCGTTGGCGCTGGCCAGCCCGCGCATCGTGGCGATGCTCGCCTGGCCGATGCCCGCGATCAGCGTCGCGCCCAGCGCGACCCCGAGGACGACGGCGAGCACCTTCTGCCCCGCGATCGTCTCCTTGAGCCTGTCGGAGGTATCGACGCCGACCAGCATGATCACGAACAGGAACAGCATCAGGATCGCGCCGGTGTAGACCACGATCTGCACCGCGAACAGGAACGGCGCCTCCAGCGTCGCGTAGATCATCGCCAGGCCGATCATCACGACCGCCAGCGACAGCGCGGCGTGGACCGGCTTGCGCGCGAACAGGAGGCCCACCGCCGCGATCACCGTGACCGAGGCGAGGATCACGAAGCTCACTGGACGCGCTCCTTGGGCTCCGGTGCGTAGTAGGAGGTGTCGTCGTTGCCGAGGAACATCGGGTGCGGAGGCGCCTCCATCCCGTCCTCGAGCGGCGCGAGCAGGTCCTGCTTCTCGTAGATCAGGCTCTCGCGAGAGGTGTCGGCGAGCTCGTACTCGTTGGTCATCGTCAGCGCCCGTGTCGGGCAGGCCTCGATGCACAGCCCGCAGAGGATGCAGCGCAGGTAGTTGATCTGGTAGACGCGGCCGTAGCGCTCGCCGGGGCTGTAGCGCTCCTCCTCGGTGTTGGGCGCACCCTCGACGTAGATCGCGTCGGCCGGGCAGGCCCACGCGCACAGCTCGCACCCGACGCACTTCTCCAGCCCGTCGGCGTGCCGGTTGAGCTGGTGCCGACCGTGGAACCGCTCCTCGGTCGGCTCCTTCTGCTGTGGGTACTGCTCGGTGACCGGCTTCTTGAACTGCGTCCCGAACGTCACCGCGAACCCGCTGACCGGGTCCCAGAAACGCTCCTTGAACGAGCGGTCGTCGTTGCTCACTTGGCCTCCTCAGGAGAGGGAAGAATGCGTACGCCGTTGGTGGCTGTCGGCACAGCCGGCGGTCCGAACACCAGCGGCTGCGCGGCACCCCGCACGGCCCCGCCCTGCGGCAGGGTGGGCGTGGGGAAACCGCCGGTCGGTGTGGTGACCTGGGCCTCCTTCTCCGGAAGCCGGTTGAGGAAGCCGAGCACGACGACCACCGTGACGGCCAGGCCGAAGCCGAAGAGGATCCAGTTGGGGCTGAAGCCGCCCTCGATCGCGGCCATCTTGATCACCGCGACGACGACGATCCAGGCGAGGCTCGCCGGCAGCAGCACCTTCCAGCCGAGGAACATGAACTGGTCGTAGCGCAGCCGCGGGAGCGTGCCGCGCAGCCAGATGAAGATCCAGATGAAGAAGAACATCTTCAGGAAGAACCACAGCACCGGCCAGTAGCCCTCGTTGGCGCCGGCCCAGACCGTGCCGAGGCCGAGCGGGGCCCGCCAGCCGCCGAGGAACAGCGTGGTGGCGAGCGCGCTGACGGTGGCCATGTTGATGTATTCGGCCAGGAAGAAGAGCGCGAACTTCAGGCTGGAGTACTCGGTGTGGAACCCACCGACCAGCTCACCCTCGGCCTCGGGGAGGTCGAACGGCGCACGGTTGGTCTCGCCGACCATCGAGATGCAGTAGATCAGGAAGGACGGCAGCAGCAGGGCGCCGAACCACCAGTCCTCCTGGGCCGCGACGATCTGGCTCGTGGACAGGCTGCCGGCCATCAGGAAGACGGTGACGAGGGCGAGCCCCATCGAGACCTCGTAGGAGATCATCTGGGCGCTGCTTCGCAGTCCCCCGAGGAGGCTGTAGGTCGAGCCCGAGGCCCAGCCGCCCAGCACGATCCCGTAGATGCCGATGCTGGCGATCGCCATCACGAACAGCACCGCGACCGGCATGTCGGTCAGCTGCAACGGCGTCTGTACGCCGAAGAAGTTGACCTCCGGCCCGAACGGGATCACCGAGAACGTCACGAACGCGGGCACACAGGCCAGGACCGGCGCGGTGATGAAGACGATCTTGTCGGCCTTCTCCGGCGTCAGGTCCTCCTTCAGCGCCAGCTTCACGCCGTCGGCGAGAGACTGGAGCAGACCGAACGGTCCGTGCCGGTTGGGCCCGATGCGGTGCTGCATCCGGGCCACGACCTTGCGCTCCCACCAGATGTTGAACAGCGTCAGCACGACGCAGACCACGAAGACGAGCAGGACCTTGATCGCGATGATCCACCAGGGGTCCTGGCCGAACTGCTCCAGCCCGTTCACTGCTGCGCTCCCTCGATGGTGACGGTCGAGCCCGGTGAGGCCAGATCCGCCCAGACGCCTCGCCCGAAGCTGTTCGTCGGCACCCACACGGTGTTGTCGGCCAGTTCGGCCGCCATCGCCGGGAGCGTCCAGCTCCCCCGGTCCCCGATGATCGTCACGACGTCACCGAGCTTCTCGTGGAGCGCGGCAGGGATGCGTACGAACGCCGGTCGCGCGGTCGCGGCCAGCGCCTTGTCGCCGCTCTGCAGCGTCCCGTTGTCGAGCATCAGGCGCCAGGTCGCCAGCCGAACCCCCGCCGAATCGGTAGTTGTTGCAGCCGAATCGGTAGTTGTGGGTGACGATTCGACACTTTCGTCCGCCACTTCTGCGGACTCGGCGTCCACAAGTGCGAACTCGGCGGTGATGTGCCCGAGGACCTCAGCGTCGGAGTAGGCCGCGGGCTTGTCGAAGACCTGGGCGAACGGGCGGCGGCGGCCCTCCCAGGTGACGAAGGTGCCGGCCTTCTCCGAGGCGGCGGCGACAGGGAGTACGACGTCGGCGCGCTCGGTCACCGCGGTGACCCGCTGCTCGAGGCTGACCACGAAGCCGGCCTGGTCGAGGGCGGCCAGGAAGGCGGCGGGGTCGGCGGTGTCGTCGGGGTCGACGCCCGCGACCAGCAGTGCGCCGAGGTTGCCGCGGACGATGGCGTCGGCGTCGAGACCACCCTCGCCCGGGAGCAGATCGGCCTCCACCGCGCCCCGGTCGCCGGCACGGCGCGGCACCCAGGCGAGCTTCGCGCCGGTGCGGTCGGCGAGCTCAGCAGCGGCGGAATAGGCGCCGGGGCTGGTCGCCAGCCGCTCGCCGACCAGGATCACCGAAGCCTCGGTGACCCTGCTGACCTGCGACAACGCATCCTTCTCGGCACCGGGAGCGGTCAGGACGACCTCGGCTCCGAGCTTGCGGGAGCCCTCCGAGGCGTACGGACTGAGGGTGGTGATCCGCAGACCCTTGCGGTTCGCCTTGCGCAACCGCAGGAAGAGCGTCCCGGCCTCGTCCTCGGGTTCGAGGCCGGCCAGGACGACGTGGTCGGCAGCATCGAGGTCGGCGTAGGTGACCGAGGTCCCCGCGACCCGTGAGCGCAGGAAGCCCGTCTCCTCCTCCGACAGCGGCCGCGAGCGGAAGTCGATGTGGGGAGTGCGCAGGGTGTCGCGCGCGAAGGCGGCGTACGCCTTCGCGTCCTCCAGCGTCAGGCGACCACCGGGCAGCACACCGACGGAGCCGGCACCTGCCAGCCCGGCGGCGGCGACGGCGACGGCCTCCAGCCAGGACGCCGGCCGGAGCTCGCCGTCCTCACGGACCATCGGCGAGGTGAGCCGGTCACGAACGGCGTAGCGGAAGCCGAAGCGGTCCTTGTCGGAGATCCACTCCTCGTTGACCTCCGGGTCGTTGCCGGCCAGGCGGCGCATGACCTTGCCACGGCGGTGGTCGATGCGGATCGCGGCGCCGCAGGCGTCGTGCTCGGCGACACCCGGCGTCGAGACCAGGTCGAACGGCCGAGCCCGGAACCGGTAGTCGTCCGAGGTCAGGGCGCCCACCGGGCAGATCTGGATGACGTTGCCGGAGAAGTAGGACGAGAACGGCTTGTCCTCGGCGATGCCGATCTGCTGCTGCGCGCCGCGCTGGATCAGCGCGATCCCCGGGTCGCCCGGGATCTCCGCGGCGAAGCGGGTGCAGCGCTGGCAGACGATGCACCGCTCACGGTCGAGCAGCACGTTGGGCGAGAGGTTGATGGGCTTCGGGAAGGTCCGCTTGGTCCCCTCGAAGCGGGTCTCACCCTGGCCGTGGGACATCGCCTGGTTCTGCAGCGGACACTCGCCGCCCTTGTCACAGACCGGGCAGTCCAACGGGTGGTTGACCAGGAGAAACTCCATGATCCCGTGCTGGGCCTTCACTGCCGTGGAGTTCTGCGTCTCCACCACCATGCCCTCGGCGACCGGGATCGTGCAGGAGGCCTGCGGCTTCGGGAAGCCGCGGCCGTTGCCGGCGTCGGGGATGTCGACCAGGCACTGCCGGCAGGCGCCGACGGGCGCGAGCAGCGGATGGTCGCAGAAGCGCGGGATCTCGATCCCGGCCTCCTCGGCCGCCCGGATCACCAGCGTGCCCTCGGGCACGGTCACGTCATGTCCGTCGATCTTGACGGTCACATCGGTCATGCCGCCGCCTCCGTAGAGATAGTCGAAGAATACGGAAGCGGCGGCATGAGCCTTACCGTCGCTCGCTGACGCTCGCTCACTGAACGTCCTCCGCCCATGCCGTCGACTTCTTGGCGTCGAAGGGACAGCCACCCTGCTCCAGATGGGCCAGGTATTCGTCCCGGAAGTACTGGATCGAGCTCGTGATCGGGCTGGTCGCGCCGTCACCGAGCGCGCAGAACGAGCGGCCCAGGATGTTGTCGCACTGGTCGAGCAGCAGATCGAGGTCCTCGGGCTTCCCGTCGCCCTTCTCCAGCCGCTCCAGCACCTGCACCAGCCACCAGGTGCCCTCGCGGCACGGGGTGCACTTGCCACACGACTCGTGCTTGTAGAACTCCGTCCACCGCAGCACCGCGCGCACTACGCAGACGGTGTCGTCGAAGATCTGCAGCGCGCGGGTGCCGAGCATCGAGCCGGCCGCCTGCACCCCCTCGAAGTCCAACGTCACGTCCAGGTGCTCCTGGGTGAACAACGGGGTCGAGGAGCCACCCGGGGTCCAGAACTTGAGCTCGTGCCCTTCGCGTACGCCTCCGGCCAGCTCGATCAGCTTGCGCAGCGTGATGCCGAGCGGTGCCTCGTACTGCCCCGGCTTCTTGACGTGACCGGAGAGCGAGAAGATCCCGACGCCGGCCGACTTCTCGGTGCCCATGCCGGCAAACCAGTCGGCGCCGTTCTTCACGATCGCGGGCACCGAGGCGATCGACTCGGCGTTGTTGATCACGGTCGGGCTCGCGTAGAGACCGGCGACGGCCGGGAACGGCGGCCGCAGCCTCGGCTGACCGCGGCGCCCCTCGAGGGAGTCGAGCAGCGCGGTCTCCTCGCCACAGATGTAGGCCCCGGCACCGGCGTGCACGACCAGCTCGAGGTCGTAGCCGGAGCCGTGGATGTTCGTGCCGAGATGGCCGGCCTCGTAGGCCTCGCGCACCGCGGCGCGCAGCCGCCGGATCACGTGCAGCACCTCGCCACGTACGTAGATGAAGGCACGCTCCGCGCGGATGGCGTAGGAGGAGATGATCACGCCCTCGACCAAGGTGTGGGGCGAGGCCATCATCAGCGGGATGTCCTTGCAGGTGCCCGGCTCGGACTCGTCGGCGTTGACCACCAGGTAACGCGGCTTGGGGTTCTCGGGGTCGGGGGCCGGCAGGAAACCCCACTTCACCCCGGTCGGGAACCCGGCGCCACCGCGACCGCGGAGCCCGGAGTCCTTGACCATCGTCTGTACGTCCTCGGGGGCCATCTCCAGAGCGACATCGAGCGCGTCGTAGCCGCCCTGCTCGGCGTAGGCGGGCAGCGTCCACGCCCGCTCGTCGCCCCAGTTGGCGGTCAGCACCGGGGTCAGGGTGTCAGTCATCGGACGCCTCCTCGGCGATCGTCTCCGACTCGGCGCGATGGGTGTCGGCCACCTCGACGGCCGCGGGCAGCTCCTCCGGTACGTCGGCGGAACCATGGGCATCGCCGGGCGCTGCCCAGCCGCGCTCGCGGGCGAGCTCCAGCCCGACACGCGATGCCGCTCCGGCAGCGGGACCCTCGTCGACGAGCCCGTCCTCGAAGCCGGCGAGAACCCGCTCGGCCTCGCGCCAGCTCGTGATCCGCGCACCGCGCGAGGCCACGACCTCGCGACCCTCACGCAGGTCGTCGACCAGCTGCGAGGCCGACTCCGGGGTCTGGTTGTCGAAGAACTCCCAGTTGACCATCACCACCGGCGCGTAGTCGCAGGCCGCGTTGCACTCGATGTGCTCGAGCGTGATCGCACCATCGGCGGTGGTCTCGTCGTTGCCCACCTCGAGCTTCTCGCGCAGGCAGGCGAAGATCTCGTCGCCGCCCATCACCGCGCACAGCGTGTTGGTGCAGACGCCGACGTGGTGGGTGCCGACGGGATGACGCTTGTACATCGTGTAGAAGGTCGCCACCCCGCTCACCTCGGCGGGAGTCAGCCCCAGGACCGAGGCGCAGGCCTGGATCCCTTCGGGAGTGACCCGACCCTCGACCGACTGCACCAGATGGAGCATCGGCAGCAGGCCGGAGCGGGCCTGGGGGTAGCGAGCGGCGATCTCGCGCAGCTCGTCGTAGGTCTCAGCAGCAAGCGTCATCGGTCGACGCCTCCCATCACCGGGTCGATGGACGCGATCGCCACGATCACGTCGGCGACCATGCCGCCCTCGGACATCACGCTCGTGGCTTGAAGGTTGGTGAACGACGGGTCCCGGAAGTGGACCCGGTAGGGCTTGGTGCCGCCGTCGCTGACCACGTGGGCGCCGAGCTCTCCGCGCGGCGACTCGATCGCGGCGTACGCCTGGCCGGCCGGCACCCGGAAGCCCTCGGTCACCAGCTTGAAGTGGTGGATCAGCGCCTCCATCGACTCGCCCATGATGTGGCGGATGTGGTCGAGGGAGTTGCCCTGGCCGTCGGGGCCGACGGAGAGCTGCGAGGGCCAGGCGATCTTCTTGTCGGCGACCATGACCGGCGCACCGTCGAGGTCGGCGAGCCGCTTGAGCGCCTGCTCCATGATCCGCAGCGACTCCCACATCTCGGCCAGCCGCACCCGGAACCGCCCGTAGGAGTCACAGGTGTCCCAGGTGATGACCTCGAAGTCGTAGTCCTCATAGCCGCAGTAGGGCTGGGTCTTGCGCAGGTCCCACGGATAACCGGTGCTTCGCAGGATCGGGCCGGTGAGCCCGAGCGCGAGGCAGCCCTCGAGGTCGAGGTAGCCGACCTGCTCGAGGCGGCCCTTGAAGATCGGGTTGGCGTTGCACAGCGCCGCGTACTCGGTCAGGCGCTTCTTCATCAGCTCGATGAACTCGCTCACCCGCGTGACGGTGCCCTCCGGCACGTCCTGGGCGACGCCGCCGGGGCGGATGTAGGCGTGGTTCATCCGCAGCCCGGTGATGAACTCGAACAGGTCCAGGCACAGCTCACGCTCGCGGAACCCGATCGTCATCACGGTCAGCGCGCCGAGCTCCATGCCGCCGGTCGCGATCGCCACCAGGTGGGAGGAGATCCGGTTGAGCTCCATCAGCAGGACCCGGATGACCTCGGCCTT
Source organism: Nocardioides sp. NPDC101246 (assembly GCF_044767415.1). NCBI lineage: Bacteria > Bacillati > Actinomycetota > Actinomycetes > Propionibacteriales > Nocardioidaceae > Nocardioides > Nocardioides sp. NPDC101246. The sequence continues at coordinate 21,882 of NZ_JBIWNX010000016.1, read as the reverse complement.
CTCCGGCACCTCGGCACCGATGCCGAGCAGCTTCTCCACCCCGAGGACGTACGCCGTCTCGTTGAAGATCGGGGACAGGTAGTCCATCCGGGTGACGAACGTGGTCCCCTGCGTCCAGGACCGGTATTCCATGTTCTTCTCGATGCCCGTGTGCAGGTAACCGATCCCGGCACGCGCCTCGGTGACCGTCTCGCCCTCGAGCTCGAGGATCAGCCGGAGCACCCCATGGGTCGAGGGGTGCTGCGGGCCCATGTTGACGACGATCCGCTCGTCCTTGACGTCCTTGAGGGCGTCGGTCAGCTCGTCCCAGTCCTGCCCGGTGACGGTGAACGTACGTCCCTCATCTTCGGTGGTCGTCATGAGTAGCTCCTCCGGGTGTCCGGCGGCGGGATCGTCGCGCCCTTGTATTCCACCGGGATCCCTCCGAGCGGGTAGTCCTTGCGCTGCGGGTGGCCCGGCCAGTCGTCGGGCATCAGGATCCGGGTCAGTCCGGGGTGGCCGTCGAAGACGATCCCGAACATGTCGTAGGTCTCGCGCTCGTGCCAGTCGAGCGTCGGGTAGACGGCCACCGCGCTCGGCACGTGCGGGTCCTCGTCGGGAGCCGTGGTCTCCACCCGCACCCGACGGTTGTACGTCATCGAGAGCAGGTGGTAGACCGCGTGCAGCTCTTTGCCCTGGTCATCGACGTAGTGCACCCCGGAGACCCCCGAGCAGAGCTCGAAGCGCAGCTCGTCGCGAAGCAGCTGCAGGGCCTCGAGCAGCCGCTCGCGGCGTACGTGGAAGGTCAGCTCGCCGCGGTGGATGACCGCCTCCGCCTCGGTGAAGGCAAGAGCGTCGGCGATCTCCTTGAACCAGCCGCCGTAGGGCTGCACACCGACGTCGCTGGTACGGCTCGGCATCGCGTGCTGGCGGGTCAGACCGCCGTAGCCGCTGGTGTCACCGGTGTCCGCCACCCCGAACATGCCACTGTTCTGGCCGCTGTTCTGGTCGCTCACCGCAGAAGTCCCGTCTGGTCGATCAGCGGCAGCTGGCGCAGCGCCGCGGTCTCGTTGGCGACCTCCTCGTGCTCGGCGTTGACGCCCAGCGAGGTGCCCTGAATCTTGTCGTGGAGCTTGAGGATCGCGTCGATCAGCATCTCGGGACGCGGCGGGCAGCCGGGGAGATACATGTCGACGGGCACGATGTGGTCGACGCCCTGGACGATCGCGTAGTTGTTGAACATCCCGCCGCTGCTGGCGCAGACGCCCATCGCGAGCACCCACTTCGGCTCGGGCATCTGGTCGTAGATCTGGCGCAGCACCGGCGCCATCTTCTGGCTCACCCGGCCGGCCACGATCATCAGGTCGGCCTGCCGCGGGCTCGCCCGGAAGACCTCCATGCCGTAACGGGCGAGGTCGTACTTCGGGCCGCCGCTCGTCATCATCTCGATGGCGCAGCAGGCCAGTCCGAACGTCGCCGGCCAGAGGCTGGCCTTGCGGAAGTAGCCCGCCAGGCCCTCGACGGTCGTGAGCAGAACCCCACTCGGGAGCTTTTCTTCGAGACCCATGTCAGTCCCAGTCCAATCCGCCGCGGCGCCACACATAGGCGTACGCCACGAACACCGTCAGCAGGAACAGGCCCATCTCCGCGAGGCCGAACCAGCCCATCGCGTCGAACCTGACGGCCCACGGGTAGAGAAAGATGATCTCGATGTCGAAGATGATGAAGAGCATCGCGGTGATGTAGTACTTCACCGGGAAGCGACCGCCCAACGCCTGTGGCGTGGCCTCGATCCCACACTCGTAGGGATCCGCCTTGGCCTGGTTGGCGCGACTCGGTCCCACGACCGAGCTCATGACCACCGACCCGACCGCGAAGAGCGTCGCCAGTCCCGCCAACGCGAGCACCGGCACGTAGAGCTCCATCTCGCCTCCTACCCTGAGCCGGCCCACCCCAGATTGAGACTTTGTGAATAGAATCACAATGTGGGCCAACTCACATCCTGCCACTCCTGTGACGGATTGCAAGTGGGTTGGTGAAATGGCGCGCGGCACTTTCCCGCCATGGCAGGAAAGTGCTGGCGCATCCGGCGGCAAACGTTTGCAGAATCACGCCATGGCGGGGTTGTGGCGGGTCAGACTTCGGCGCCGACTGCCGGTGTCGGCGTGTCGAGGAAGGCGCGAGGGATCACGACGATCCGCTTCTCGCCGTTGCTCAACTCGGCGGGACTTCCGTCGGCGTTCAGCTGGGTCACTTCGTACGTCACCGTGTGTTTGGTCATCCGGCGCAGCTTCAGCCATCCGTGGTGCCAGGCGACGCTTCCCCACGGCCCCTGGATCTCGAGCGACTCCCCCACCGAACCGACGATCGTGGCGCCGAGCGGGTACATCCCCGTCATCCGCCCCTCGCCGCCGAACAGCCGGATCAGCGGGCCCATCCCGATGAGCACCGCCCAGTAGATCGCACCTCGATAGAACCCTGTGGCCAGGAAGAGCACCACGTTGAGGCTGAAGACTGCCGGCGTCAACCAGGACAGGAGTCCGAACCGCGCCAGCAGCCAGGCTCGGACCAGCCTCCTCCGCATGGCGCGGTCGATTTCGATGCGTACTCCCAGCAGCGGCGTCTTCGCAGGCCCTCGGGTGCCCGCCGCCTCCAGTTCGCGTCGGATCACCGGGCCGACGAGAGCGGCCGGGAAGTCGATCGATCCTGCCAGTTCGTCCGGTCCGGCCGGGAGACAGGACGGGATCAGATACCTCCGGAACGGCTGCCGGCACCTCACCAAGACCGGACCGACGTCGGCGCGGGTGAGCCGCGACCAGGGGTAGAAGGTCATCCGAGTGGACGTGCGTACGCCCAGACCGCTCGCTGTCGCCCATGCCGTGAGCACCGCCCCGACCGGGAACTCACGCCGCACAGCACGTCGCACTGTCCACAGCGGAACCACCAGCTGAACCACGAGAATCGTGCCTCCGCAGATCGCCGCCGTCGCCACCCGGAAGGGGTCACCGACGGGGCTCCACGCTGAGAATGGCCACGCGAACCAGAGTGTCCCCACCACCATCGGCGGCAGCACCAGCGCGGCGAACCAGAACCCCATACTTCGCAGTCGCAGGCCGGTGAAGGCCCGACCCAGCCGACGCTGATCCTCAGCCGTGACGGTCCACCCGGTCACCGAACCCGGCACCACGTCCATGTCCACCAACGGCCTCCTCGACATCGCCGCAGCTCGGCCGCGGCAACGTACTGGAGATCTGCGGAGGGATCCGGAGACCTCGGTCAGAACCCCACATATGAGCGAAAGTTTCGTACGCCCCGACCCCAGGTGGTGCCAGAACTCCACATGTGCGCGGATGTTGCGGGTCAGACCTCGGTGCCGACTGCCGGCGTCGGCGCGTCTAGGAAGGCTCGGGGGATCACGACGATCCGCTTCTGGGCGTTGGTGAGCTGGGCCGGCCGTCCGTCGGCACCCACCTGCACCTCTTCGTACGTCACGGTGTGCGCCGTCATCTGCCGCTGTTTGAGCCACCCCCGGTGCCAGGCGACACTTCCCCACGGTCCCTGGATCTCGAGCCACTCACCCATCGATCCGACGACGGTCGCGCCGACCGGGTACATCCCCGACATCCGCCCCTCGCCAGCGAGAACCCAGGCCAATGGGTTGAGGAAGATCAGCACAGCCCAGAACGCCACTGATCGGTGGGAGCCGATTTCCAGTTGGAGTGCGATGTTGAGACTGAAGAGCACCGGAAGCACCCATGTCAGGGCGCCGAACTGCGAGCGCAGCCATGCTCGAACCAGCCGCCACCGCAGCGCCCGATCGACGAGGATCGGGGTCCCTGCCCTCGAGTTCTCCATCGGCTCCCCGGCACTCCCTACGGCCAGCACGCGTCTGATGTCGGGCCCGATGAGCTGAACCGGGAAGTCGACCGACCGTGCCACCTCGTCCGGCCCGGCCGGAAGGTGCATGGGGACGGCCAACGCCCTCGCGCCTTCCTGCCGGCACCGTACGAACACCGGCCCCACCTCGACCTGCGTCAGCCGAGACCACGGGTAGAAGGTGAGTCGGGTGGGCGTGCGCACGCCCAGGCCGGTCTCGGTCGCCCATGCCGTCAGCGTGGCACCGACGGGGTATTCGCGCTCGACCCGGCGTGGCAACGTCGTCACGGGCAGCGTCATCGTCAGCGCCATGAATACGAAGCCCATGGCTACCGTCAGCCACAGCTCGACGGTCTGACCGAAGAGTCCGAGACCGGGGTCATGCATGCTGAACCAGAAGAAGCCGGTCAGCAGCACCGGCAGAACCAAGCCCAGGACCCAGTACGCCCACGTCCGCAGGCGCAGCCTGACCAGGGCCCGCTTGATCCGACGCTGATCGTCGATCGTGACCGTCCAGTCCGTCACCGAGCCCGGCACCACATCCACATCCACGAGCGGCTCCCCTCAGCGTCCCGGTCGACAGGTGCGTCGCAGCGTAGCGGATACCCCGGGAGGGAATGACCCGTACTGCCGAGCCGGCCCGTCCTCACCCGAAATCTCGCCGAGTCGGCTCGTTATGACGAGCCGACTCGGCGTGATTTGGCGTCAGGATGCGCCGACTCGGCGAGGGTCAGTCGGGGTCGGGGCGGATCCAGCCCTTGGCGAGCCCCGCCCGGACGATGGCGTCGGTGGCCTCCCCGAGAGTGGTGCTCGCCGCGACGACGCCGGCCTCGCGGGCGCGGACACGGGACTCGGTGGCACCAGGCATGCCCCAGGTACCACCGCGGTTGAGCCAGTTGAGGAGCATCGGCTCGAGGCGGTCCATCGCCTTGCAGAAGCGTGCCTCGGGGGTCTGGGCGGCCTCGAACTCGTCCCACAGGGCACGGATCTCGCCCGCCTGGTCCGGCGGCAGCATCGTGAAGAGCCGCTCGGCGGCGGCGACCTCGCGCTCGACCTGATCGACGACGGCGGCCGGGTCGAAGACCGGGCTGTCGCCGGCGTAGATCTCGATCATGTCGTGGATGATCACGAGCTTGATCGCGTGCCCGACGTCGATCGGCTCGTCGGCGTACTCGGCGAGCAGCAGCACCATCAACGCCAGGTGCCAGGAGTGCTCGGCGTCGTTCTCGCGACGGTCGGCCGCCGCCAGCGGCGAGGCGCGCAGGATCGTCTTGAGCTTGTCTGCCTCGGCGATGAATTCCAGCTGCGCCCGCAGCCTCCCGCCGATCTCGTCCGGGAGCGGGTTCAGGTCGGTGATGAGGTCAGCGGGGGAGTCATCCATGCGTTGACTTTCGCATGTCGCGTACGCCTGGAGAAACCGACTCCTCGCCGAGGATCGCCCGCGGCACGACCACCCGCGCTGCACCCGACCTGAAGACGATCGCATGCTTCGTCCTGGCGACGATCTTGAGCTTGGACCGGTGGATCGACGTACGTCCCCAGGGGCCGCGGACAACCAGATACTCACCCAGGGAACCGCTGATCGTCGACCCGATCGGGTACGCGCCGATCGTCGGAACGGCGGTGGCGAAGGCGACGGCACCCATGGCGAGCACCAACCCGCCTGCCGTCCGCAGAGCCGGCCAGGGGTCGGCGTCGGCCACCCCGAGGAGCACCAGCAGCACGGCTGCGACGACCACGATCCAGCCGGCCACGCCGAAACGGCGCGCTGTCGCTACACACAGGGCGATCTGCAGGTTGCGGTCGATGACCACGGAGCGCTCGCCAGGGGCGTCCTCGCGAGCGACCGGCTCGGAGACACCATCATCGACGCCGCGGTCCAGGCGCGCCCGCGTCTGCTCCCCCAGCACCTGCCGAGCCATCAGGAGGTTCTGCTTCGGCCTCCGTGTCCGCAGATGCACGGCGACCGGCCCGACGTCCGCACCAGCGATGCGATCCCAGCGGATCTCCATGCCGACACCGGGGCCGTCGAGCCGGTACGCCGTCGCACCCGCCCAGGAACGGAAGGTCGCGCCGACGGGGTAGACCTGCCGCACCTGCCGCACCGAGATCCAGGCGAGCACCACCACGCTGACCAGCAGCGCGACGATCGCCAGGACCGGGTGCCAGTCAAGAACCATCGCAGCGGCGGTGACGATCCCCACCGCCACGCACAGCGCCACCCAGATCGAAGGCTGCCGCACCCACCACCGCCGATACGCGCGCATGAACTCTCGCCGTTCCTCGGAGGTCACCGTCCAGGTGGCGTCCGGGGCATCGATCGTGTCAGTCACGACGCCGCATCATGCCGTAGCGGCACGGGCCGCGCGGCCCGGGGTCAGCGGGCAGGGAGGGCGGGGACGGCGCGCTTGGAGCGGCTCACGTAGGCCGATCCCTCCGGGCCGACGACGGCGTAGGAGTCGCCCAGACGGGAGTTGTACTCCAGGTGGGCGCGACCCCAGAACATGCCGATCCGGATGCCGCCGTACATCCCCGGGGCGGTGAACCAGGCCTCGTCGGGGCCGCCCTCCTCGGAGATGAGCCGGACGTCGAACGTACGCAGCAGGTGCTCGCCGCGGAACTCGGCGGTCAGCTCGGCGAGCGTCGCGTTCACGTGGTGGTTGACGCCCTCGAGGTTGTCGCCGAGCGGGGTGCCGGGGCGGAAGTAGGGGTCGAGCATGTCGAGCAGGTGATCGTGCCCGCGTCGCTTGGCGAGCTGGTAGGGCGTCTCACCGTGGGCGGTGGGCAGCGACCTGACCCCACCCAGCGAGAGCAGCTCCTGGACGGTCTCACGCGGCGCACCGAGGTAGGCGGCGTGGTGGAGCGGCGTGAACATCGACTCACCGCCGATCTTCCAGGTGTTGACGCCGACCGTGTAGTCGTTGCGCACCTGCGAGAGCGCGCGGCGCCAGTCACCCTGTGCGGCCGCGTCGGTGAGCGAATCCCTGGCCTTGACCGCGGCGGGGCCGTAGGCCTCGCGAGGCATCAAGATCCCGTCCCATGGCAACGTGGAGGTCATAGTTGAACTTTCGCAGAGATCAGGCGATTGCGTGATGGAGTGCGACGATTCCACCCGAGAGATTCGTCCAGGTCGGCGACTGCCACCCCGCTGCGGAGAGCATGTCGGCGAGACCTGCCTGGTCGGGCCATGCCCGGATGGACTCAGCGAGATAGACGTACGCGTCCGGGGAGGACGATACCGCCCGCGCGACCGGCGGGAGGGCCCTCATCAGGTACTCCACGTAGAGCGTCCGGAACGGCTTCCAGGTCGGGTGCGAGAACTCGCAGACCACGATCCGGCCGCCGGGGCGGGTGACCCGGCGCAGCTCACGCAGGCCGGCCGCCGGGTCGACGATGTTGCGCAGGCCGAACGAGATCGTGACGGCGTCGAAGGTCGCGTCGCGGTAGGGCAGCCGGGTGCCGTCGCCGGCCGTGAACGGCAGGTGGGGCTTGGCCTCCTTGCCGACCTGGAGCATCCCGATCGAGAAGTCGGTCGGGACCACCTCTGCGCCCGCGTCCAGGAACGGCTGGGACGAGGTGCCGGTGCCGGCGGCGAGGTCGAGCACGAGCTCGCCCGGCAACGGGGCGACAGCCTTGATGACCTCACGTCGCCAGCGGCGGTCCTGGCCGAGCGAGAGTACGTCGTTGGTCACGTCGTAGCGCTTGGCCACGGCGTCGAACATCCGACGGACCTCGCCGGGCTGCTTGTCCAGATCTGCTCGGGTCACGGGCTGATTCTGTCTCGGGTCGGTGTCCGGGACCGAACTCAGGCGAGCTTCTCGAAGATCTCGTCGGCGTACTTCGCCGCGTCCTTCTTCGAGGCAGCGGTCGCCTGGACGGTCAGGTCGTCGGACGCGTGCGAGCAGGTCGCCTGGGTCTGACCGGTCGACTGGTCGGCGCTGGAGTAGCAGACGTTGTCGCCCACCTTGGAGACCTCGCCACCGCCGTAGTAGGCGCTGCCGTCACCGGCGAAGGCACGGACCATCACGGACTTCTTCATGTCCTTGGTGATGTAGGTGCGCGTGGCCATCGAGAACCCGAGCGCGTCGGACACGTTGCGGTCCTCGGTCTTCGAGCTGGCGGCGTTCTGCTTGATGAACAGGTCCAGCTGCTCCTCGGACGCACCCTGCTTCTTGATCACGTCGAGGTCGTAGGAGGACTTCACGTCCGCCGGCTTGTAGCCGCCCGACAGCGTCTCCGGAAGCGTGATCTTCACCCCCGAGTGGGATTCGGAGTCGCCAACCCACCGCGGCAGGCCGACGCCCAGCACGACGAAGAGGGCCAAGGCGATGATGCCGAGGGTGATGCCGTTCTCTGCGATGAACGACTGCTCTTTGTTGGTACTCACGCAAGCGCACGCTACAACCCACATGGTGATGTATGGCAAATGGGGCGGTGCCATACCTCACTTCGACTCGTCCTCGCCGACACCACGCCGATACCCTGGGAGCGTGAGTGAGTCTGAGCAGCAGTCCCTGGTAGCCACCACCGTGGCACTCGATGCCGGGTCGGAGACTCTCGACGACCTGCTCGCGCTGCTGCCCGCCCGCCGGCGCGTTCTGTCCTGGGTCCGCCACGGTGAGGGCATGGTCGGCTGGGGCACCGCCGCCGAGATCCGTACGTCCGGACCGGAGCGGTTCGCGCACGCGACCAAGTGGTTCGAGGAGCTGGCGGCGGTCTCCACGGTCTCCGATCCGGTGCGCGAGCCCGGCACCGGCCTGGTCGGCTTCGGCTCCTTCGCCTTCTCGGACCTGCCGGGATTCTCCGTGCTCAAGGTGCCCGCGGTCGTCGTCGGAAAGCGCGGCGACGTCGCCTGGGTGACCACCGTCGGTCCGGCCGCGGTGCCCCCGCCTCCGCTGACTCCGACGCCGGAGCCGGAGGCGCCGCGCGACGTCGTCTTCGCCGATGCGTACGTCGACGGCGAGCACTGGATGCGGATCGTCGCCGACGCCGTTGCCCGGCTCCAGGACGGAGACCTGGACAAGGTCGTCCTCGCCCGCGACCTGCTGGCCGCGGCCAGCGCCCCGATCGACATCCGTGCCGTGCTGCGGCGGTTGGCGGCTGCGTACCCGACCTGCTGGACGTTCCACGTCGACGACCTCTTCGGCGCGACCCCCGAGCTGCTCGTCCGCCGCGAGCGCGGCCTGGTCACCTCCCGCGTGCTCGCGGGCACGATCTGGCCGACCGGCGAGGAGAACTTCGACGACGCTCTCGCCGCGTCGCTGGCGGAGTCCTCCAAGAACCTCGAGGAGCACGAGTACGCCGCCAGGTCGGTCGCCGACGCGCTGGAGCCGCACTGCTCCTCGATGAACGTGCCCGAGGCACCTTTCGTGCTGAAGCTCCCCAACGTGATGCACCTGGCCACCGACATCACCGGCGTGGCCAGCGACGGGGTCAGCTCGCTCGACCTGGCCGCCGCCCTGCACCCCTCGGCGGCGGTCGGCGGCACCCCGCGCGAGGATGCCGTCGCACTCATCGCCGAGATCGAGTCGATGGAGCGCGCCCGCTACGCCGGTCCGGTCGGCTGGATGGACGCCACCGGCGACGGCGAGTGGGGCATCGCACTGCGTACGGCCGAGATGATCGACGACCGCACCGCCCGCCTCTTCGCCGGCTGCGGCATCGTGTCGAGCTCCGACCCGGAGACCGAGTTGGCCGAGACCCAGGCCAAGTTCGTCCCGATTCGAGACGCGTTGTCTTAACCTCCGTTCATGGAGAACTCGGACGGCCTCATCCGCACAGCCCTGCGCGAGGGAGAGGAGAACGCCGACCGGCTGGCGCGGACGCAGCTGCTCACGATTCCGTTCCTGATCGTCGCGATGATCTCGGTGCCGGCGTACCGGATCGTCCACGACGATGGTGAGGACGGCGACAGCTATGGCTTCTGGTCAGCAATCGCATGGTTGGGCGACCGCCCCGACGATGCCCCTGGCGCCTACCGGCTGCTGATCGTCGCCGCGGTGCTGACGCTTCTCCTCGCCGTGGCGGCCGCGGCGATGGGCCTCTACTTCACCTACTCCCGGAGCAACCATCCCGCCGCCGAGATCGGGATCGCGATCGTCTCGGGGGCGCTGCCGAGCGCCATCGCCGTGATCGGCGTGGTCGCGCTGCCCGAGGACTCCGCGGTGCAGATGGGCTGGGGCGTACTCCTTCCGGTCTTCCTCGGCCTGTGGCTCGCCAACATGGTCCGCTCCGACGTCTAGACGCCGCGCGATAGATTCGGCGGCATGAGGATCACGAAGTTCGGCCATGCCTGTGTCCGGATCGAGCACGACGGGGCGGTGGTGGTCGTCGATCCGGGCGTGTTCACCCAGCCCGAGGCGCTGGACGGCGCGACGGCGGTGCTGATCACCCACGAGCACCCCGACCACTACAGCCCTGCTCTCCTGGAGGGCAACGACGCTCCGGTCTACACCATCGGCGCGGTCGCGGCGCAGATCCTGAAGAGTGCCCCCGGGGTCCACGAGCGGACCACGGTGGTGACGCCGGGCGAGTCGTTCGACGCCGGGCTCCCGGTCACCGCGGTCAACGAGAAGCACGCGGTCATCCACGCCGACCTGCCGCACTTCGACAACTCGGGCTACCTGATCACCGCGGGCGAGCAGAAGCTCTTCCACCCGGGCGACGCGCTCGACGGCCCCGGCCAGGCCGTGGACGTACTCTTCCTGCCCGTCTCCGCGCCATGGGCGCGCTCGAGCGAGCTGATCGACTTCGCCCGCTCGGTCGAGGCCTCGCGGACGGTCGCGATCCACGACCGGATCTACTCCGAGGCCGGCTCCGGCGTCTTCGACACCCAGGCGGCGGCGCTCATCCCCGCCGAGCGTGGCTACGTACGTCTCGCGGACGGGGCTGACCTCTGATGGCCCTCGTCGCGGTTCTGTACGCCTACAACGACCTCCCCGACGTACGCGCCGAGCACCTCGACGCCCATCGCGGGTTCCTGGCGAGCCAGGAGAACCTGGTCCTCTCCGGTCCCACCTCCGACGGCTCCGGCCTGCTCGTCTTCGAGGGCGAGATCGCCACGGTCGAGACTGCCGTGGACGACGACCCGTTCCTCGCGGTCGGGCTGATCAAGGAGCGTCGCATCTTCGAGTGGACCCCGGTCCTCGGTTCCTGGAAGGCCCAGCTGGGCCTCTGAGAACCGGGGTCTCGAAGGTCACCCCCGCGCGAGCGCCTGGAGGCGGTCGTAGGCGCCGTTGAACGTGTTCTGGTCCAACGGCGAGGAGGTGTACTGCCAGAAGGTGTAGTAACCCCAGCCGGCCGGCAGGGTGCCGGGCGTGCTGGCGTAGCGCGCGATCCACAGCGGGTGGGCGCTGGCGAACTGCGAGGTGTTGCCGGTGCACGTCGTCCACCAGTCGGTGGTCGTGTAGATGACCGCGTCCCGGCCGGTGCGGGCGCGGTAGCGGTCCAGGAACGCCGCGATCCACGAGCGCATCGAGGCCTGGGAGAGGCCGTAGCAGGTGCCGCCGGAGTAGGGGTTGTACTCGATGTCGAGCACCCCCGGGAGCGTCTTCCCGTCGCCCGACCAGCCCCCGCCGCTGTTGACGAAGTAGTCGGCCTGCGCCGCGCCGCCGGAGTCGGACGGGTTGGCGAAGTGGTAGGCGCCGCGGATGAAGCCCTGGTTGTACGAGCCGTTGTACTGCTGCGGGAAGTAGGTGCTGTTCTTGTAGTAGGTGCCCTCGGTCGCCTTGATGTAGGCGAACCGCTTCCCCTGGCCCCACCAGTAGGCCCAGTCGACGTTGCCCTGATGGCCGGAGACGTCGATGCCGCTCACGGTCGCCTGGGCGCTGATCGGCGGGGCGTTCCTGGTGCCGCCCGTGGCGTCCGAGCCGGGCGTCGACCAGCCGACGTACGCCCCGTGCTCGAGGGTCACGCCGTGGGACTTCGCCTTCTGGGTGAGATGGCGCTCGTCCTTCTCGGCGGCGCCGGCGGACTGGGTCGGGGAGAGGGAGATGGCGAGGAGGAGACCGGCGGTTATCGCGGTCACTCTCATGGATCTGCGGCGCGAAGGACTCATGGGGCTAGGCCTTTCCCGAGGAGGAAACTTGCACTGAGAGACATCGTGGCTGGGAAACATGGTGCCGCAACCGATGTCCCCCGTGGAATGTTTTCCGGTAAGCAAGTTACTCAACCAAATGGTTGACAACCGGCTGCGGGGCGATCTAGCCTCGTTGTCAACCGATTGGTTGAGGAGTACGAGATGAGCGAGGACAGGCTCTCCCGAGTCTTTGCGGCACTGGCGGACCCGACCCGGCGCGACCTGGTCGCCCGGCTCTCGTCTGCCGACGCGACCGTCGGCGAGCTGGCAGCGCCGTACGAGGTCAGCCTCCAGGCGGTCTCCAAGCACCTCAAGGTGCTCGAGGACGCCGGCCTGGTGAGCCGGGAGTCACGGCGCGCACCCGTACGCCTCGAAGCGGAGGTGTTCGACCTCATGACCAAGTGGATCGAGAGATATCAGCAGCAGGCCGAGGAGCGCTACCAGCGCCTGGACGCACTGCTCGCCGAGATGCAGGAAGACCGACCAACCAGAGAACCAGCCAGAGAAGAGGACGCATCATGACCACCACGAAGCACGAGACCACGATCGAGGCCTCCAAGGACGCCCCGACGATCACCATCGTCCGCGAGTTCGACGCTCCGCCGGAGCTCGTCTTCCGCGCCCACGCCGAGAAGGAGCTGTACGCCAAGTGGCTCGGGCCCCGCGACGTCGGCATGAACATCACCACGTGGGACTTCCGCACCGGCGGCTCCTGGGCCTACACCGGTGAGCGGGACGACGACGAGTTCCAGTTCTTCGGCAGCTTCCACGAGGTGCGCGAGAACGAGCGCATCGTGCAGACCTTCACCTGGCGCGGTGCCCCCGACGGGGCCTCGCTCGAGTACCTCACCCTCGAGCCGCTCCCCGGCGGCCGCACCCGGCTGACCGGCCTCAGCGTTGTCGAGTCCTTCGAGACCCAGGCCGCGATCATGGCCAGCGGCATGGACCAGGGCGTCGTCCAGGGCTACGAGCAGCTCGACGAGCTCCTGGCGGACCTCTCGTGAACGCCGCAGATCTGAGCAGGAGCGAGCAGCACGCGTACGACGCTGCCCGGTTCTCCGAGATCGTCGGCTCCGCCGCCGCCGAGGACTGGGCTCGCCCCAGCCCGGTGGCGGCCTGGACCGCCCTCGATGTCGTCACCCACCTGGTCGAATGGTCGCGGGGCTTCCTGGCGGGATCCGCCGGTATGCATCTGGCACCGCTCGACGTCGCTGCGGACCCGGCCGCCGCCTGGAAGACCCACACCGCCGACATCCAGGGCCTCTTCGACGAACCCGCCGGCCGGATGATCTCCAACCCGCACATGGGCGACAAGCCGCTCGACGAGGCGCTCTCGGAGATCTACACGCCCGACATCTGGATGCACTCCTGGGACCTGTCCCGCGCCCTCGGGCGCGACTTCGACCTCGGCGCCGACCGCGCCGCGGCCACGCTCGCCGGCGCCGCGGCCATGGAGGACGCGATGCGTGCCTCCGGCCAGTTCGGCCCCAGGGTCGAGGTCCCCGCCGACGCCACCCCGCAGGAGCAGCTCCTCGGCTTCATCGGCCGGGATCCCTACTGGCGACCGTGAGGCTCCCGCCTGGCCCGCCTACGTCAGTTGGCGGCATCTTGTGAAGAATTCACGAACTGCCGCCAACTGACGTAGGCAAGGTCGGAGGCTCACCGGCGATCCGGTTCTCGGCGCTCAGCCCCGCGACCTGCTCCAGATCGACGGCCGCTGATCAGGACGTGGTGATGGATCCGACGCCGGAGGCGAAGTGGCACAGGTACTGCAACCGCACCGGCCCCGCGCCGGGCGCGAGCAGCGTCGAGGCGACACGGAATCCAAGATCCTGCGAGTACTGCCCGCCGCTCTGACCGCCCTCGCAGCGAACGCTGACATGGCACGCCCGCTCCGCGGGGATCTCGAAGCTGACCTGGCCCCAATAGACCCAGTAGTCACGGCCGTCGATCGTCACGATCGGCGGCATCGTGGCGATGAACCTCTCCTTGGCCGTGGATGCCATCTCGACCGTCATCACCCGGGTCGCACCGGAGTAGAACTCTACGTACGGCACCACGGTCGGCCACTGCTGCTGCTCGGTCACGGGCACACTGTGCCATGGCCCGTTCAGGAATCGGCGAGGGCGCGGATGGCGGCGTCGAGGGCGCGGCGGTCGTGTCGGGAGACGACCGCCTCGACGACCTCGATGCCGCCGTTGGGCGAGGCGAGGGCGGCATCGAGCTCGGGTACGGAGGTGACCGCGAGGTGTGGGATGCGGTGGGCTGCGCAGAGCGCCTCGAGCGAGGTCCCGTGCGGGGTGCCGAAGAGGCGCTCGAAGCTGTCGGCGTAGTCGTCAGCACCCTGCTCGAGGGAGGCGAAGATCGAGCCGCCGTCGTCGTTCGCGACGACGATCGTGAGGTCGGGGCGGACCTCCTCGGGACCGAGCAGCAGCCCACCGGCGTCGTGCAGGAAGGTCACGTCGCCCATCAGCGCCAGCGCGCGCGTCGACGAGGTGCGGCCGGCGGCGGCGCCGATCGCGGTGGAGACGATGCCGTCGATGCCGGCCAGGCCGCGGTTGGCCAGCACCTTCCGCCGCCCGCCGACGCGGTTGGGCCGCATCATCAGGTCCAGGTCGCGTACGGGATTGGAGGGACCGAGCATCAGCAGCCCGCCGTCGGGCAAGGCGCGGGCGACACAGCCGGCGACGTCGTACGCCGTCATCTCCTGCTGCTCGTGGAGCAGCCGGTCCACCTGGCGGCCGATCGTGCGATCGGCCGACCGCCACTCCTCCAGCCACGCCGGATCGGGCTCGCCCTCGACGTGGAGCCGGGTGCGGATCGTGCGGTCGACCCGGAACGGGCGCGCAGGCCAGACACCGTCGACCGGAGCCGCGATGACCTCGATGTCGGCGCGAGCCAGCAGGTTGGTGACCGGCCGGGAGAGGGTCGGGTGGCCGTAGACGACGACCCGCTCGATCCGTTCGGCGAGCGGCGACTCGAGCAGCAGCCGATAGGAGCGCAGGGCGTTGTCGCCGGTGCGCGCGCCCGAGGAGGGCTCGGCGAACAGCGGCCAGCCGCCGTCCTGGGCGAGGATCCGGGAGGGCGGGCCGGCGTCGTCACCGGCGACGACGACCGTGCGCGGCGTGCCCGGGCCGGTCGGGATCGACTCGTGGATCATCAGCTCGGGGCGTTGCGGTACCGGACGGGCCTCGATCTTCTCCGGCCGCCACCGGTCGGGCGGGGTGAGCGGGTCGTCGAGCTGGAGGTTCCAATGAACGGGGCCGCGTGCGGTGTCGAGCGCGACGATGTCGTTCTCGTCGGGAGCCTCGGCCAGGTCGCGGGTCTCCACCAGCCGGCCGAAGATGCCGACCTGGTCGGTGACCTGGTTGGCACCGGTCTCCCGAAGTCGCGCCGGACGGTCGGCCGTGACGACGGCCAACGGCACTCCGGCGTGAGCGGCCTCCAGCACGGACGGGTGCAGGTTGGCGACCGCGGTGCCGGAGGTGCACATCACCGCCGCGCGTGAACCGACCTTGGTCAGGCCGAGCGCGAAGAAGCCGGCCGAGCGCTCGTCGATCCGGGTGTGCAGCCGCAGCAGGCCCGCTCGCGCGGCGTCGAGGACGGCGAACGACAGCGGCGCGTTGCGTGATCCGGGCGCGATGACGATGTCGGTGACCCGCGCCTCGACGAGCGCGGTGACGACCGCCCGGGCGAGCTCAGTAGCAGTGGGCATCCATCCTCCTCAGAGCGTTTCCCGGTACGCGATCACGTCAGCGAGCCGCCTGCGCCAGAACTCCGTACGCTCCGGGGTGGCCCGCAGCGACGGGTCGGCGACCAGGCGCTCCGGGGCGGGCGAGGAAGGTAGCACCGGCAGGACGCCGCCGGACGGCAGGAGCGGGACGGTGGCGATGTCCTCGGTGAACATCGAGACCGTGCCGAGCCCACAGGCATAGGGCAGCTCGGGCAGCGCCGCCGCGAGCGCGATCCCGGCGGCCATCCCGACCGATGTCTCCAGTGCCGAGGAGACCACGCACGGCAGCCCGATGTCCTCCGCGATCCGCAGGCAGGCGCGTACGCCGCCCAGCGGCTGCACCTTGAGCACGGCCACGTCGGCGGCCTGGAGATCGCGTACGCGATAGGGGTCCGCGGCCCGGCGGATCGACTCGTCCGCGGCGATCGGGACCTCCACCTTGCGGCGTACGTCGGCGAGCTCCTCGACCGTGGCGCAGGGCTGCTCGACGTACTCGAGCCCGCCAGCGGCCCGGTCCAGCACTCCGATCGCGGCGAGTGCCTCCTCGACGGTCCAGAGCCCGTTGACGTCGATCCGCACCTTGCCGGAGGGGCCCAGGGCGTCCCGCACCGCCTCGACGCGAGCGATGTCGTCGGCCAGGCTCTGGCCCGGGTCGGCGACCTTGACCTTGGCAGTCGCGCATCCCGAGCGGGTCACGATCTCGTGGGCGCGCTCCGGGCCGACCGCCGGGACGGTGGCGTTGACGGGCACGGTCTCGCGTACGGGGGTCGGCCAGTCCCCCGCGGCCGCCTCCTCGGCGCAGCGCAGCCAGGGCTCGATCTCGGGGGTGTCGTAGTCGAGGAACGGCGACCACTCGCCCCACCCGCCGGCCCCCTCGAAGACGAGGCCCTCGCGCTCGGTGATCCCGCGGAAGCGGGTGGTCATCGGAAGGGCGAAGACGTGCAGCTGGCCGGTCATCGGGTCTCCACCTCGGTCGTCGTGGCGATCGCGAGGAGGGCCTGCCGGTCGGGCTTGCCGTTGCCGAGGAGCGGGATCTCGTCGAGCGCGACGAGCTGACGCGGCGCCCAGGAGCGGGGGTGCTCCACCGCGACCCAGTCGCGGGCGGCGTCCGCGTCGATGTCGCCGACGACGAAGGCGACCAGCCGCTGGCCCCACTCCTCGTCGGGGGTGCCGAGAGCCTCCGCGGCCACGACGGCCGGGTGTTCGCGGAGCCTTCTGGCGACGAGCGCCGCCGGCACCTTCACGCCGCCGGTGATCACCATGTCGTCGACCCGTCCGAGGATCCGGAGCCGGCCGTCCTCGTCGAGGGTGCCGGCGTCGGAGGTGAGGAACCAGCCGTCGACCAGGGCGGTCGCGGTCTGCTCTGGGTCGTCCTGATAGCCGTCGAAGAGCGTCGGGCCGCTGATCCGGACCCGGCCGTCGGTGCCGATCGCGATCCCGACGCCGTCCAGCGGCATCGCGTCGTAGACGCACCCGCCACAGGTCTCGGCCGAGCCGTAGGTGGCGACGACGTCGATCCCGGCCGCTTCGGCGCGGGCCCGCAGCGACGGGTCGATCGGGCCACCTCCGAGCAGCAGCGTGTGGAACCCGGCCAGGGCGACGAGGTCGTCACCGCCCGACTCGATGATCCGGTGCAGCTGGGTCGGCACCATCGAGACGAACCGCGGCCCGTCGTTCATCGTCCCCGCCGCCTCGGCGAAGGACCCGTGGGCGGCGGCGATCACCGGCTCGAACCCGGCCAGCAGCGAGCGCGCGATCACGTTGGCCCCGGCGACGTACGACTCCGGCAGCGTCAGCAGCCACTGCCCGCTCGCCCCGACCCGTCGCGCCGACGCCGCTGCCGACGCCTTCATCGCCTCGCGCGACAGCATCACCCGCTTGGGTGTGCCGGTCGATCCCGAGGTCTCCACGACCCAGTGCTCCGGCCCACCCCCGGCAAGCCACTCGGCCATCGCGGCGACGGTGCTCTCAGCCCGTTCCACCGCGTCGTTCATGGAGCAAACGCTAGCCCTCCACCGCGCGCCACCCATCGCCGGGCTTACGACTGTGTTGGTTTCGACACGCCTTCGCCTAGCGGCTCCGGCGGCTCAACCAACGGTTGCTTCCGTCGGTCGAGGGCCACTTCGTTCAGACCCTCGCGCCAGCGAGCGTGTCGAGACCAACACAGTCGCTCGGCGACTACTGGCCGCGGATGTCGAAGTCCGCGACCAGGCCGTGGTGGTCGGACTCCAGCTTGAACGTGGCGTGGCGGGTGGGGGTGGCGGTGGAGCTCGAGCCGAGGAGCCAGTCGATGGTGCCGCCGCCGTCGTGGGTGGCCCAGCCCTGCGCGGGCGCGCCGAGGGTCTCGAAGGAGGAGGTCATCCCGGCCTTGGCCATCAACGGCTTCGGGCCCCACGGATCGCCGTCGCCACCGTTGCGCGGGTAGGGCGAGTTGAGGTCGCCGGCGACGAGGACCGGGCCGTACTTCTGCAGCCCCTGCGCCAGCCCGGCGAGCTTCGCGAAGCCGCGCTGGGCCTCGTCCTTACGCGCCTGTGCGCTCTTGGCGGGCGAGGTCATGGTGTGGGTGGAGATCACCGAGATGCGCCCGGAGCCGTCGCTGCTGGCGAGGACCACCCAGGTGGCGTACCTGTTGTCGTTCTTGACTCCGGTGACCGGCTTGGTGAGCTGGACGGTGCCCTTGTCGACCGCCACCCAGCGGTCGGTGCGCCACATGACGACCGGGCTGAGGGCCTGGCTGCGGTTGCCGTACTCGTCCGCCGAGGCGCGGTAGGTGCCGTATCCCCGCACCGAGATGTCGGAGACCGTACGTGACTGGGCCTCGTTCAGGGAGACGAAGTCGGGTCCGTGCTTCATGACCTCGGCGAGGTCGGAGCGGTATCTCGAGCGGGACATGGAGACCTTGATGTTGGCCTGCGCCAGGCGGACCTGCGGGCCGGAGACGGCGGCTGGGGAGGCGCCGACCTGTCCTTCGCCGGGGAGCCCGCTGACCTGCTTGGTCGCCTCGAGGGTCTTGCCGATGTTCTTGTCCAGCCAGGCCGCCGGGTCCACCTGGTCCTGCAGGTAGCCGCCGCCGTGCGGGTGCACCTCGAAGTGGAGGTGGCAGCCGGTCGAGTTGCCCTCGCTGCCGACCTGCCCGATGACCTGCCCGGCCTTCACCGTCTGCCCTGCGGCCACCGAGAGCGACTGCATGTGGCCGTACCAGGTGGTCAGGTTGCCGGGCGCCGTCTGCACCTTCACCAGCCAGCGTCCCGACCAGCCCCAGCTGCCGCCCGACTCGAGGACGACGGTGCCGCCGTGGGCCGCCTGCACGGGCGTGCCGCACGGCGAGGAGTAGTCGTTGCCGGTGTGCATGTTGGCCCAGTTGGAACCGGAGTTGCCGTAGTTGCCCTGGTCGACCGCGAGCCCGGCCTGGATGGGACGTACGACGCTGGTGCTGATTCCGGCCATGCCGATCGTGCAGGACACGTCGGTCGCGGTGGCCGTCAGGTCGGCGGCCGAGACCCCGTCTGCGAGCGCTGCGACGAGAGCCCGCGCCTCGTCCTCGTGCTGGGCGTACGCCAGCGGGAACGCCGAGCGCTGCACCGCCTGCGCCGCCGCGGTGACCTGCATCTTGCGCCAGCCCGGGATGTCGAGGAGGCCGGTGTTGCCGGTGTGGGTGGCCACGCCGTAGAACGCCTGGGCCGACTTGACCGGGTTCGTGATGTCGGCGACCGAACCCCAGCCGGAGACCGGGCGCTGCTGGAAGAGACCCTGCGAGTCGCGGTCGCCGTAGTTGAGGTTGCGCAGGGTGCTCTCCTGCATCGCGGTCGCGAGCGCGATCACCCACCCGTAGGCGGGCACGCCGGACTGCTTTCCGACCGCCACGATCGTGCGGGCGTTCTGGATCTGCTCGGTGTCGAACCCGGCGATGCTGCCCTCGGGGATCTCACCGTCCGGCCCCAGGTTGCCGGCCTGGATCGCGTTGGTCCCGCCGACACAGCCCGACTCGGCCTGGTCCTGGTTGCTCTGCTCGGTGCTCGCCAGACCGCCGATGAGGATCACCAGGGCACCCGTGACCACCAGGACGAGAGTGGCCGCTCCGGCCACGATGCCCCAGATCAGACGCGCCTTGAAGATCCACATCGGTCTCATCCCCCCGGAAGAATGTTCGAGACGTACCAGACGTTGTCGACCAGGGTCAGGTAGACGATGACCTTGGGACCATCGGTGGCGACCTCGACGCGTGCCTCCCCGTCGTTCTGCTCGAGGACCTTCGCGGCGCCGACCACCTTGGTCGCCGGTACGGTCGCCGGGTCGGTGCTGCCCAGGGCCTGGGCCAGCGACTCGTCCGGGCGGGCGGCGTTGATCCCGGCCCACCACTCGTCGGTGGTCAGGTCGGGACGAGCCCAGGCGACGACGAACTTGGTCGCCAGGGGTGTCGGGTCCGGGACGGGCGCCGGCGATCCGCTCGCCGAGGCGCTCTGCTGCGCCGACGCGGATCCTCGATCGGGCTGCGCGGCCGGCTCGGCGTCGGGGGCGTCGCTCACCTGGGCGATGAGCCAGATGACGAAGATGATGCCGACCACCACCGAGAAGAACCGGAACGGCGACCTCATGGGCCACCTCAGCACCGGCGCGATGACCTCCCACAGCACACCACGCGTCGTTGTCGACCGCACTACCGGGCTCCTCCTTCAGACCTCGGACTGTTGTCGACGGGCACCGAGCGGTTCCCGTTCGGTGAGTAGATGACGAAGACCGCGTTGCCGTCGGCGTCGTAGTCGACGTTGGCTTCGGCCACCGGGGACTGGCGCGGCGGCTCCGGCTCGCGGTCGGCGTAGGCGCCCGCGGTGTAGTCGACCGGGCTCGGAGTCTCCGGGCGGTCGTTGTTGTACACCTGCCCGGCGGCGAACCCCGGACGCGCCTCGTCACGGAACGACGGCTCGTCGCGCTCGACGGAGCGCGAGTCGAACCACTGGCCGGCCACCCGCTCGCCCTCCTCGCCGCTCATCGAGGACCCCAGGGCGTACGTCGGTGTGCTGCTCGCGCTCGCCCCGGCACCCAGCGCTCCGGCGGCCGCCGCCGGAGCCTGGTTGGGCACCTGCTCGGCGACCATCGTCGGCCGGCTTCCAGTCAGCTCGTGTCCGGGCATGTAGACGCCGCCGGGGCTCGAGACCGATCCGCTGCCCGCCTGGCCACCGCCCGGGACGGGCGGCCGGTCGGCGTTCGCGTCGCGGACCCCGGCCTCGGCGCCCGTCCGGGTGCCGACGTACGAGGAGAGCATCGAGGTCAGCCGGCCCATGCCCGGCAGCGGGATCCCGTAGGCGGCGGGGCGGGTGAGGCGCCAGGCCAGCACGGTCAGCACCCCGATCAGCCCCAGCTGGAGCACGAACCACATCTTCGAGGTCAAGATCGCCGAGTCCAACCGCAGCAGCAACAACGCGACCAGGAAGTAGATCGGGCCCATCACCAACGGCCCCACCACCCGCTTCAGCATCGCCACCGCAGCGTCTCGGGTGTGGTCCAGCATGAACAACACCCCGGCCGCCGGCGCGAACGGCACGATCAACCGGATCAGCGCGAACGACAGCAGGATCGCCAACCCCGCGACCAGCAAGAACCCGCACACCACCACGACCACCACAAGGTTCACCAACGCCGTGGTCGCCCGCTGGGACCAGTGCTCACCCTTGAAGTACTCATACGCCACCGGGTCGGACTTCTTGACCGCCTCGGCATGCTCCTTGAACGCGTCCTGCTTGGCCTCCAGGACCTTCTTGCCCTCGCCGTTGGGGTCCTTGCGGTAGGTGTCGTACTCCTGCCAGGAGAAGTGCGTGGACCGGAACACCCGCGGCCCGTACTTCTTCGCGGTGGCCGAGTCCGGATCACCGAACGCGCCTGCCAGCCAGGTGCGGTACTGCGTCGAACGCACCACCTCGTCCATCTGAGCATCCACGGCCTTGACCGCATCGGTCTCACCGAACTCGTCATCACCGACACCCGGGACCGTCTTGCCGTCGTTGAACCCGGTCGCGATCATCCCGGTCGCCGACCGCACCCCGTCATCGACCAGCTTGGTCGACTCCACCGGATACTGGATCAGCCACGAGGTCACCACCAGCACACCCAGCGCCCAACCCGCCGCCGTGACCGCCCGCGCGAACCGGCCGTCCCGCGCCCGGATCATCACCGTCGCCGCCACCAGCAACAACACCACGCTCACCCACGGCGCCCACAC